>CANROD010000008.1 GCA_947632105.1 uncultured Oligella sp.
TGATCAATCGCTGTAAGCTGGCTGATGGAGCTTTTGAAGAAGCCAAAGGGCAGGTTAGGCTTGCTGCTGATGTGCAGCCCTCTGATAGCTCTAAGCTTGAAGTGCGATTTGCGCCTACTTGGCTGTCTTTTATACCTTCTGTTTGGGGTGATTACTGGATTTTGAAAGTAGTTGGTGACTATGAGTATTCACTTGTTGGTACACCAGATCGTCAGTACTTATGGGTGCTGTCTCGAGCCAAACAACCTGATGTGGCTGTGGTTAACGAGTTATTAGATTATGCAAAAGAGTGGGGCTTTACAACAGAAGACGTCATCATGACAGAATAATAAAAATAGGGTTACTATAGTTATGTTGCAAATTTAAATAGATACTAACTATTTATACTTTGTAAGTCTGTTAGACTTTATTGTCTTTAAGAGCTTGATTGATTAATACTTTTTGATAGTAGATATATTGTGACAGATGCTTGGCAGTATCTTTTGATTTGTGTAGTGGCGTTTATGGTAGGTGGTTTAATTATTGCCTCTGAGCGTTGGCATGGGCGTTATACCGGTGACACCGATTTAGATAAGCCTCAAGCCTCACATGCACGTTCGACTCCGCGTATTGGCGGTCTGGCGGTGTTTGCCGGTACGTTAGCCGGTTTACTGGTCTTAGGTAAACCAGATAATACGACCTTGAATTGGTTTTGGCCTGCTTTATTTGTCGCTGCAATGCCGGTGTTCGTGGCCGGTATTTTAGAGGATATTACTAAAGAAATTGGCTCTGGCAAGCGTTTGTTAGCCGCCTTTGCTTCAGCAGCAATTGCTTGGTGGCTTTTAGGTGGGGTCTCACGGGTCGGTTTTGAGTGGTTCGACTGGGTTCTAAGTTTTTGGCCTATATCGTTGTTGTTTACTATGGTTGCTGTCGGTGGTTGTACTCATGCAATGAATCTTATTGACGGCATGAATGGCCTAGCTGGTATGGTTTCCTGTTTGATCTCTATTTCTTTGGCCTTGGTTGCGTATCAGGTCAATGATATGGCGATTTTTGCTATTGCTCTTGCGATGGCATCTGCGGTAATGGGATTTTTAGTCTGGAATTTTCCTTTTGGTCGAGTGTTTTTAGGTGATGGCGGCGCTTATTTTATTGGGTTTATATTAGCTGAGTTAGCGGTTCAGTTGGTTGCACGTAACCCCTCTGTATCGCCTTTTTATGCGCTTGCTGTCTTGTTCTATCCAATTTTTGAGACGATGTTTTCGATTTGGAGGCGTCGTTTTATTCGCAAGGTACGAGTCGATCAGCCTGATGCGTTGCATTTACATCAACTAATTTTTAGACGCTTAGTACGAGTGACGTTTAGTCGTGATAGTCGTCATCGTGTGCCTGCCTTATGTAATGCGCTAACATCACCGTATTTGTGGGTGTTATGTTTGATTGGTTTGATGCCGGCGACTATTTTTTGGTCTAATTCGTGGATGCTTTGTTTATCTATGCTGGTCTTTTCGGGACTTTATTTGTGGCTCTACTCACGCTTAGTTAATTGGCGTTGCCCACGATGGTTATTGTTACCGTCAGTATTTAGTCGCAGATAATTATTATCATGATTTATAGTTAGATTGTTAATTTATAAAAACACTTGGGAGTTTGCTTTGAAGCTAGAGGATATTAGATTAGCAGTGATTGGTTTAGGCTATGTTGGCCTACCATTAGCGGTGGAATTTGCAAAAAAGCGTTCAGTTATCGGTTTTGATATTAATCAGAGTCGTGTTGAAGAACTAAAAGATGGTAAGGACCATACCTTAGAGGTTGAGCCGGAAGGGCTCAAAGCAGCTAAATATATTAGCTATACTGCTGATGCTGAAGATTTACGAGCGGCTAATACCTATATTGTTACTGTGCCCACTCCCATTGATGAGTATAAGCGTCCCGATCTAACACCCTTGCTCAAGGCTTCAGAGATGCTTGGCAAGGTGCTTAGTAAAGGTGATATTGTCATCTATGAGTCAACGGTTTATCCTGGTGCGACTGAGGATGATTGTGTGCCTGTATTAGAGAAGTTCTCTGGTTTGACTTTTAATCAGGACTTTTTCGTAGGTTATAGTCCTGAGCGTATTAATCCAGGTGATAAGGATCGACGTGTTACTAATATCACCAAGGTCACTTCTGGATCGACTCCAGAAGCTGCGGAGTTGATCGATCAGTTATATCAACAAATTATTACAGTGGGTACGCATAAAGCAACCAGTATTAAGGTTGCTGAGGCTGCTAAGGTAATTGAAAATACCCAGCGTGACGTTAATATTGCCTTAATTAATGAATTGGCTATTATCTTTAATCGTTTGGATATTGATACTGAGGCGGTATTAGAAGCCGCCGGCACCAAGTGGAATTTTTTGCCATTCCGGCCAGGTCTAGTCGGTGGGCATTGTATTGGTGTTGATCCATATTATTTAACTCATAAAGCGCAATCTATTGGCTACCACCCAGAGATTATTTTGGCTGGTCGTCGTTTAAACGATGGTATGGGTACTTATGTGGTTGCTCAATTAATAAAAGCGATGACTAAAAAACGTATCCAAGTACAAGAGTCTCGTATTTTGGTAATGGGTTTAACGTTTAAAGAAAATTGTCCTGATTTACGTAATACGCGTGTTGTTGATATTGTTAATGAACTTGCCGAATACAACATCAACGTTGACGTATATGACCCTTGGGTTGACCCAGAAGAGTGTGAGCGCGAATACGGAATTAGGCCTATTCAGACGCTGGAAGAAGGTGCGTATGACGGGGTTATTCTTGCTGTGGCGCATCAGCAGTTTAGAGACATGGGTATTGATAAAATTCGAGCCATTGGTAAGGACGAACACGTTCTTTATGACCTCAAGTATGTTTATGATGCAGAAGACGTAGATGTTCGTTTATAGGGCATCACTTAAGCTTATTTACTCTTTTATATATAAAAATTATGACGACTAAGTTTGAACAAGTAAAACAACAATTAATTGATCAACCAAAAACTTGGTTGATCACGGGGTGCGCAGGTTTTATTGGCTCTAATTTATTAGAGTTTTTATTAAAACATGAGCAAAAGGTAGTAGGCTTAGATAACTTTTCGACCGGTTTTCAGCATAATTTAGATGAGGTACAAAGCCAAGTCACTATTGAGCAGTGGTCTAATTTCCGTTTTATTGAGGGTGATATTCGTGATTTAGCCGTTTGCCAAGAGGCGGTTAAGGGCGTGGATTATGTATCGCATCAGGCGGCTTTAGGGTCAGTACCACGCTCTCTCAATGACCCGATTACGACCAATCAGGTTAATATCGATGGTTTTTTAAATATGCAGATAGCGAGTCGTGATGAAGGCGTTGAGTCTTTCGTTTTTGCGGCATCTAGCTCAACTTATGGCGATCATCCTGATTTGCCGAAGCAAGAACCAAAAATTGGTAATCCTTTATCGCCTTATGCGGTGACTAAGTATGTTAATGAGCTTTATGCGCACGTATTTGCTCTGAATTATGGCTTTAAGTCTATTGGTTTACGTTATTTCAATGTCTTTGGTAAGCGACAAACACCTAATGGTGCCTATGCTGCAGTGATTCCTAAGTGGACTAGCTCGATGATTCACGGCGAGGATGTACTTATCAATGGTGATGGTGAGACCAGTCGTGATTTTTGCTACATAGAAAATACGGTACAAGCCAATATTCTTAGTTCGGTGCAAATGCCTGAGTCTGGTTTTGAGGTTTATAACGTTGCCTTAAATAACCGTACGTCACTTAACGAGTTATTTGTTCACTTAAATGAATTGCTTGCGGAAAATGGTCTGACTTATTCAAAAGAAGCTGTGTATCAGGACTTTAGAGCAGGTGATGTGCGCCACTCTCAAGCCGATATTGCAAAAATTACTGAGCAATTAGGTTATCACCCAACGTACAGTATTCGAGAGGGATTGGCTGAGGCAATGCCTTGGTATATTAACTTCTTAAAGTAAGGCGGTGTTTTTTAAGCGCATAAAAGCCCTTGATGGGGATCACCTGAGGATTGCTAAAGGTGCCCTGCGAGTGGCTTTTTTCTTGTTTATCGGAAAAATAGCAGGTGCTCTAAAAGAGATTGCGGTAGCGGACCGTTATGGTGTCAGTGATGTGGTTGATGCCTACCAATTCACGATGACTATGAGTACTTGGCTACCAGCCACCTTGGTTGGTGTTTTGTCTATTGTGTTGATACCAAGCTTTGTTAAGTTGCGTCATGATAGCGGAACGGAGCAAAGGCGCTTTATTTCCCAAGTTGAAGGCTTAATGCTCTTGATTGGGGTGTTGTTGGCGGGTCTGACTTTGGCTGTTTGGCCATGGGTTTTAGAGTATGGGGCTGGTGGGTTTAGTTCTGAGGCTAGAGTCATTAGCCAGCGCCTGATTTATGGCTTTGCACCAACGGTTTTACTGATTCTTTTGATTGGATTAAGTATGTCGCGGCTGAGGGCTCGTGAGCGACATATTAATACACTGCTAGAGAGTTTGCCTGCGCTATTTATTTTGTTTTGGATTTTAGCCAGTCCGAGTGATATTACTGTCATGCCCTTATTGTGGGGAACCTTAATAGGTTATATTTTGCAGGCAGTGATTTTGCAGTTTTTAGCCGTTAGAGCAGAACCTGACAAGCAATGGATTAAACCGACGATTAATTTTTCTTCGCCTTATTGGTCTGCGGTCATTAGCGCTGCCGGTGTGATGTTGATAGGGCAAGTGGCAATGAGCTTTGTAGGGCCTTTAGATCAGATGATTGCAGCTCGCTTAGATAGTAATGCCAATGCTACCTTAGGTTATGCTGCTCGGGTACTATCACTAATTATCGGTTTAGGTGCTGCGTCTGTGGGTCGTGCGGCTTTGCCGGTATTAGCTGATATTCAGGCACAAGGTGAGTATGTGCGGGCACGTCGAGTCGCCGTTAAGTGGGCGTTAGGCATGTTGTTGCTTGGTGTGCTAGTCGTTGTGGTGCTATGGGCACTTAGTCCATGGATAGTGCAGCTTTTATTTGAGCGTGGTGCTTTTAGTGCAGAAAATACTGCAACGGTGGCGTCGGTGATGCGTTATGGTTTGTTGCAGTTGCCATTTTATTTTGGTGTGCTGATTTTAGTTCAGCTGATGGCAAGTCAAAATCGCTATGGCTTGATGGCATGTATTGCCTTAGTTAACTTTATTCTAAAGGCAGCATTAAGTTTTTACTTTGCACCTATAATGGGGGCTGAAGGTATTATGTTGGCGACTAGTTTGATGTATTTGTTGTCCTTTAGCTGTTACTTTGCTGCCGTGATTACTATTAAACCAGAATTTAAAAAAGCTAAACCATCAGTTTAGTATGGCCAAGATCAAGAATATTTCATAAAATTATAAATAACTTGGTGTAGTTTCAACAGGTTTTCATGTTAAATAATCAATCTAATAGTCGCATTCTTCTATATATTCCATCGCTTCGAGGTGGTGGCGCCGAGCGTGTAGCCGTTGATTTGGCAAGGCGCTGGGTTTACGATGGCCACGAGATTATTCTGGTCACTCAGACTGATGAGTCAACTGACACCTATCAGCTTGATGCTAGGGTGCAGCGTGTTAGCCTTAATACTTTCGCTAAGACTGGTTTTTTTGGGCACTTAAAGCAAATTGTTCATCTCCGTCGCGAGATTAAGCGCTATCGTCCTGATATTGTGGTGTCTTTTTTGACCTCTGCCTCAATTTTTAGCATTGTTGCTGGATTTGGCTTGCACTGTAGGGTCATTGTCACTGAGCATGCTTACCCACCTTTTCAAACGCTATCTGCTTCTTGGCAGCGTCTACGCCGGCTCCTATACCCTATGGCCGCGCAGGTGGTGACGTTAACTCAAGCAACAGCGGACTATTTGCGCAAAGAAACTCCTAAGGCTAAGTTTACAGTGATTCCAAATGCCGTTCATTGGCCGCTTGAAGAGCATGAGCCGAATATTCGAATATCTAAGCAGGATGGTAAAAAATGGCTATTGGCGGTTGGTCGTTTACAGCCAGTAAAGGGTTTCGACCTGTTAATTGAGAGTTTCGCTAAGTTTGCTCATGCTTACCCTGATTGGGATTTACTTATTTTAGGTGATGGCCCTGAACGAGATAATTTGGCCGAACAAATTGAACGTGCCGGACTGCAGCAGCGTGTTGTTTTAGTCGGGCGCGTAGGTAATATGCAATGGTGGTATGGTAAAGGTGATATATTTGTCTTGAGTTCACGCTCTGAGGGCCTTTCTAATTGCCTGCAAGAGGCTATGTCTTATGGTCTGCCTTGTGTTGCCTTTGATTGTGATGTGGGGCCGCGCGAATTAATTCGTCATGATATTGATGGTTGTTTAGTGCAGCCAACTGAATCAGTTGAGGCGCTGACTGAGGGAATTGTTAGTTTACTCAATGACCCTGAGCGTAGACGTAAATATAGTAAACGAGCTGTTGATATGCGTGACCGTTATAGTATGCGTCGTGTCAGCGGTATGTGGAATGAGCTTTTTCAAGACGTCCTCCAGAATAAACACAAATAAGGCATTGTTATGCAGCCTGTCGTAGTTCCTCAAGGTGGTAGAAAAATCGTTCTACTAATCAGTTCGATGAATGCCGGCGGTGCCGAAAGGGTAGCGGCAGCATTAGCTAATAGTTGGGTGGCATTGGGCAATGAGGTATCTATTGTGCCATGCTTTTCTCAAGGTAGTGGGCAGTCATTTTACACTCTTGATGAGCGGGTAAAATTGCACTGGCTAGTCGAGGATTTACCTAGGTCTAAAGTGCTTAGTCGCTTATTAAAACCTGTGGTATTGAGGCGCAAGTTAAAAGCTTGGCAACCAGATGTTGTGGTGTCGTTTCTCACAAATGTCAATGTCACGGCGTTATTGGCGACTTATGGTCTAAAGGTACCGGTCATCGTTTGTGAGCGAACTAATCCATTATCAGAGTC
Source organism: uncultured Oligella sp. (assembly GCA_947632105.1). Lineage (GTDB taxonomy): Bacteria > Pseudomonadota > Gammaproteobacteria > Burkholderiales > Burkholderiaceae_B > Oligella. The sequence goes on from CANROD010000008.1 coordinate 6,943, forward strand.
TCATTTACCTTTTTTCTTAAGTAAGTTACGGAAGGCTCTATACCCTAGGGCAGCGGCTGTGATGATGCAAACAGAGGCAGCGGCGCGTGATTATGCCGACTATAGGCCAAACCTTAAGTATATTCCTGCTATTGCTAACCCTATCTCAGCAGAGTTGATTGAGGAATTGCAGGCTTTGGATACGCAGGCTGTAGAAATTAAGCGAGATGCTGATTCAGCTGCTCCAAAGGTGTTGCTAAGTATGGGCCGCTTAGTAGAGTTAAAGCAGTTTTCATTGTTAATTGATTGCTTTGCTGCTGTGGCAGAGGAGTTTCCTAGTTGGCAATTACATATTTATGGTTCGGGTCCGTTAACAGGCCAGTTGGCTGCACAAATTGACGCCTTGTCGTTATCGGAACAGGTGTTTTTAAAGGGGGCGACAAAGGCGCCGTGGCAAGCGATGCGAAAGGCTGATGCTTTTGCAATGAGTTCAAAGCGTGAAGGTTTTCCAAACGTGTTGTTAGAGGCGATGGCCAACGGTTTACCTGCAATTGCCATGGATTGTCCTTACGGCCCTGCTGAGTTGAGTAGGCATGGTGAAGTCGCTTTATTAGTAGAGACTCGTGATGCTTTTATTGATGGTTTACGCAAGCTTTTAGGTGATGAAGCGTTACGTGAACAGCTTGCTGTTCAAGGTCAAGAGCATGTACTACAAAACTATAGTCAAGAAAAGGTCTTAGCGGATTGGGAGCAGCTATTTCAAAATCTAAAGATTGAGGCGAGTACAAATGCAAACGAATAATGAGCATAAGTCTTTAAAGGTCGTTCACCTTATTAGTGGCTTAGGTCATGGTGGGGCAGAGTCCGTCTTATTTCGTCTGACTGCCAATGCGAAAAAAGACCACCATATTGTTTTAAGTATGCAGGATGGTGGGGTATTTACAAAGAAGTTTGCAGAGACAGGGATTGAGTTACACTGTTTAAATATGCCGGCAGGAAAAATGGGTCTGCGTGACTTTTGGCGTTTACGTAATAAGTTGAAGCAACTAGCACCCGATGTGGTGCAGTGCTGGATGTACCACGCTGACATTATCGGTGGTCTAGCCGCGCGTTTAGCAGGAATCAAGGCAGTGCTTTGGGGGGTACGTAACTCGGGCGATAACTTAGTACGCAGTAGTCGCTCCTCCTATTACTTGGCGCGCTACTTTGGTTGGACTTCCTATTTTATTCCTCAATTAATCGTTGTCTGTGCTGAGTTAGCTGCTCAGCGTCACCAAGCCTGGGGCTATAAGTCGTCAAAAATCAGAGTGATCCCAAATGGCTATGATTTAAGCCGTTGGCAGCTTGCAGATGTCGAGACCAAGCAGCAAATCCGAAAGGCGCTAGGGTTAGCAGTCAATGAGCCTGTGATAGGGTTGGTGGCACGATGGAATCCCTTAAAAGATCATGCTAATTTAATTCAAGCTTTTGCTGCCGTGCTAAAAGAGCGTTCTACGGCAACCTTAGTATTAATCGGTGAGGGTCTGAGTAAGGATAATACAGAGCTTATGGCGCTTTTACAGCAGACTGGTTTAACGGTAGGTGAGCAGGTTATTTTGCTAGGACGTCGAGAGGATGTGCAGGCGTTAATACCGGTGCTTGATTTACACGTCCTGTCAAGTATGGCTGAGGGGTTTCCCAATGTTGTTGCTGAGTCAATGGCTTGTGAGGTGCCTAATGTGGTAACTGATGTAGGTGATGCGGCATTTATCGTGGGTTCTTATGGTTGGGTGGTGCCACGGCAAAACGCTCAGGCCTTAGGTCAGGCGATGAATGAGGCATTGTCATTCTTAGAAACACCAGCGGCCGTTGATTTTAGGCATGCATGTCGCCAGCGCGTTGTTGACAATTTCAGTTTAGAGAAAATGATCGAACGTTATGAGGAAGTTTGGCGTGAAGCTTTCCGAAAATAAAGAGTGCTATCAATGAAGAAGTTATTAATCGTTGTCAATAATCCCGCTTTTTTTCTGTCACATCGACTAAATATTGCCCAAGAGGCTAAAGCTCAAGGCTATCGTGTAATTGTTTCAACAATGGATGGACCTGCCGTGCAAACGATCAAGGATCATGGCTTTGAGCATGTTGTGTTTCCAATGCTTCGTAGTGGTATGAATCCGCTGAAAGAGCTAAAGACAATCGCTGCCTTATGCAAAATCTACAAACAAGTTAAGCCGGATATCGTTCATCTGGTCACCATCAAACCAGTGCTTTATGGTGGTATTGCTGCTCGATTGATGCGTGTGCCAGCCGTGGTTTATGCGATTTCTGGGATGGGTTTTTTATTTACTAAGAGTCGCAGCAAGTTTGATCCAGTTGGTTTAATTACACGTTTGCTTTATCGCGCGAGTCTAGCGCATCCTAATAGTCGGGTGATAGTGCAAAATCAGGTAGATCTGAAGCAAGTGCAGGCAATGTGTTCTCTCAAAGATGAACAGTTGGTGTTGATTAGAGGTTCTGGGGTGGATTTAAATAAATACCAGTTTGTACCAGAACCTGCAAAGCCGCCATTAATAATCACTATGGCTGCCCGTCTTCTGAAGGATAAAGGTGTCAATGAGTTTGTTGATGCGGCTCGTTTTGCTAAACAAGCTGGTAGAAGAGATTTGTGCTGGCAGTTGGCAGGAAGTCTAGATCCGGGAAATCCAGCCTCTATTACTGAGGAGGATTTATCAGCTTGGGCCAATGATATTCGTTACTTAGGTGAAGTTACAGAGATTGCCAAATTATACAGTGAGTCACATATTATTGTTTTACCTTCTTATCGTGAAGGGCTGCCTAAGTCTTTAGTTGAGGCTGCTGCTTGTGGTCGTGCGGTAGTGACGACAGATACAGTAGGTTGTCGAGACGCAATAGAGCCAGGAGAAACAGGGCTTTTAGTCGATGTGGCTAGTGCTGAGTCTTTATATAAGGGGGTTACCCGGTTGGCTGATGATGATGAGCTGCGCCGTTGTATGGGGCAAGCCGGGCATCAGCTGGCACATGAGGAGTTTGATGAACGAGTGATTGCGAAGAAGCAAGTTTCCCTATACAGTGAACTACTTGCTTCTTCTTAAGTAACTAGAAAGGTAGCTTGGTATCCGATGGTACTAAGGCGAGGATGGCCTTTCTGAATTCATTTTTGATGCGCGATAGAGCGACATCGCTTTCTGCTTCAAAGCGTAAGACCACGACAGGTGTGGTGTTGGAGGCACGGGCTAAGCCAAAACCATCGGCATATTCGGCACGCACGCCATCAATCTTATTGGTGCTGAGGGCGCTTGGAAACTCACCGCTGTCTTGTAGGCGAGCGATAAGGTCGTGAGGCTCTCCCTCGGCCATCGGTAGCTTAAGCTCTGGCGTTGAAATATCCTGAGGTAGCGATTCTAAGGCTAGATTAGGGTCGTTAACTTTAGAAAGGATTTCCAATAATCGCGCGCCGGCATAGAGACCATCATCAAAACCATACCAACGCTCTTTAAAGAATATATGACCACTCATTTCACCTGCTAGTGGCGAGTTAATTTCAGCCATTTTAGCTTTAACAAGTGAGTGCCCAGTTTTCCACATCAGTGGTTCACCACCAGCAGCTTTAATTGCTTCACCAACGTGACGGCTGCATTTGACGTCATAAATAATGGTGGCACCAGGTACACGTTCTAGCGTATCTCTTATAAATAAAATCAGTTGACGATCTGGCCAGATAATCTTGCCGCTCTTAGTAACAACACCGAGGCGATCCGCGTCGCCATCAAAGGCTAAGCCAAACTCACAATCGCTATTTTTTACGTGCTCAATCAGATCTTGAAGGTTTTTTGGATCGGCCGGATCGGGGTGGTGATTAGGGAAGTTGCCATCAACCTCACAATACAATTCATCAACCTCGCAGCCAAGGCGCTTATATAATTCACTGGCAGCGACGGCACCAACGCCATTACCGCAATCAATCGCTATCTTTATTGGGCGAGCTAATTTGATATCAGTGGCGATACGTTCGATATATTGCTCAACGATAGTGTCTGTTTTGGCTTGACCAAGCTCAGGTTTGGTTTCAGCACCCAGTAGCGTCTGCATGTCAGTACGCAAGGAAGTGATTTCCTCACCATAAATTGCTTTGCCGTCAAGCATGATTTTAAAACCGTTGTACTCGGGAGGATTATGACTGCCGGTAATGGCAACGGCTAGGCCAATGTTATGCTCTACCGCTTGGTAATAAACCATGGGTGTAGGAACAACGCCAATCGTTAGGGTATTAATGCCCTCAGCTCGTATACCTTCGGTTAGCGTTGCTGCTAACTCAGGGCTGCTATGCCTGCCGTCATAGCCTACTACCGCTTCCTTGATGCCAAGATTGCTAGCTCTGCGTGCTAAGGCGCGTCCCAAGAAAAAGGCAAAGTCGGTGTTAAGCTCTGTAGGAACGATGCCGCGAATGTCATAGGCTTTGTAAACTTGGCTTGGGAAATTAACGATTTTCTTCACAAAATTACCTTTGCTTTAGAGAGGACTACAATAAATAGCTAAAGCAGTATAATAACAGTACATTAGGATAAGTCCGCAATTCATCTATCATTTAGGTTCAATAATGAGTTTAATAAAAGATTTAGTTAGTATCGTTGGCGAAAAGCATGTGATCAAGGGTAAGGGCAAGGATAAGGATGAGGAAGCGTTAGCACCTTATTTGACAGACTGGCGCGGTCGCTTTAGTGGGCGCGCTCATGCCGTCGTTCGCCCAGGTAATACACAGGAAGTTGCTGATGTGGTCAAGCTTTGTGCGCGTTATGAGGTGCCGATTGTTACCCAAGGTGGTAATACAGGTCTTTGTGGTGGTGCGACACCTAGCAACAAGGGTGATGCGGTATTGCTTGTGATGACTCGCTTAAATCATATTCTTAATGTTGATACAGTTAATGATACGATTACTGTACAGGCGGGTTGTATCTTGCAGCAAGTGCAAGAGGCAGCAGCTAAGCAAGATCGTTTATTTCCTTTAAGTTTGGGGGCTGAGGGTAGTTGTACCATTGGTGGTAATCTTGCGACTAATGCCGGTGGTACACAGGTGCTACGCTACGGTAATGCGCGTGATTTGGCCCTAGGTCTTGAGGTAGTAACGCCAGAAGGTGAGGTTCTCAACGGTCTGCGCAGTCTACGCAAGGACAATACCGGTTATGACTTACGTAATTTGTATATTGGTAGTGAAGGGACCTTGGGTGTTATTACCGCCGCTACGCTCAAGCTATACCCGCAGCCGGTAGCGGAGTGTACAGCCTTAGTCGCTTTTGAAAGCTTAGAGGATGCATTGTATATGCTGAACTATGCACGCAAAGGTTTTGCATCTAAGCTAGAAGGCTTTGAGTTAATGTCCGACTACTGCTTGAATATTGTTAATGAGTGCTTCCCTGAGCAGAGTTTACCGCTTAGCTTAGATCATCCATGGTATGCCTTAATTCATATGGCTGATAGTGATAGTGAGGAAAAAGCGCGTGAAATTTTCCAAGCAGTGTTAGAGGAAGCGTTCGAAAACGATATTATTCAAGACGCAGTGTTAGCTGAGTCTATTCAGCAGTCTCAAGATTTATGGCATATGCGTGAGAGTATTCCACTAGCAGAGGCGATTGTCGGCAAGGGTATCAAAAACGATATCTCAGTGCCAATTTCTCGAATTGCGCCTTTTGTTGATGATACCAATACTGCTTTACAGTCATGGTATCCGGGCGTGCGCCATATCATTTTCGGTCATTTGGGTGATGGTAATTTGCACTACAATATCGGCGCGCCGATAGGTGAAGAGGATGGTTTCTTGGCTAAGCAAGACGAAGCTTTCAAAATTGTTTTTGATAGTGTGGTTGATTATGATGGCTCCATTAGTGCCGAGCATGGTATTGGTCAGCTGAAAAAGGACATGTTGCCTGACTACAAGGATGAAGTTGAGATCTCAGTGATGCGTAAGATTAAGCGCGCATTAGACCCTCAAGGTCTTATGAATCCGGGTAAAGTCGTTGATAGTGTTGATTTTGATTACTAAAAGAGTAGTCGTCTGATCCTAGTTTAAATAAGCGCCTGCCATTTTTGTGCAGGCGCTTATTTTTTAGCGCCGCTGGCAGTTTACGCAATAATAAGTTGCTCGTTGGTTTTGGACAATTTTGCGAATAGGTGTTTCGCAGACATGGCAGGGCTCTTTTTCTCGATTATAGACATTGGCGTGAATATCGAAATAGGCGCCTGGTTCACCGCTAGTATTTAAAAAGTCTCTGAGAGTACTGCCACCACTTTCTAGTGCGGCACTTAGGGTGGTTAAGATTGCTGCATGAAGCCTGATGGTTCGAGCTCTGGAGATTGAGTCAGCACTGATTTTAGGATTGATTTTCGCTAAAAAGAGACTCTCTGATGCGTAAATATTGCCCACGCCGACGACAATATCACCATCCAATAAGGCGGTTTTAATGGCTTTTTTCTTGGCTTTTAAGCCTTGATAGAGATGGTCTACCGTAAAACTCTCACTAAAAGGTTCGACACCGAGATTCTTTAACAGTCGGTGTGCTAAGACAGGACCATCACTATGTGGATGCCAAACAACAGAACCAAAACGACGTGGGTCATTTAAACGAGCGGTAATATGGCCAAAATCCCAAATTACATGGTCATGCTTTCTGAGTAACTCATCGCGTTGACATAAACGCATCGTTCCTGACATGCCGAGATGGACTAAAAGTACTCCACTCTCAAAGTAAAAAAGTAGGTATTTCCCTCGACGTTGGCAGGTTAATAATATTTGATCACTCAAAATATCTGCCAAGTCAGGTAAAATAGGCCAACGTAGCTGGTTTTGGTAAATGCTGAGCTTCTCAAGGCGTTGTCCCTCAATTGCAGGTGCAAGTCCTCGGCGGGTGGTTTCCACTTCTGGTAATTCTGGCATAATATTCTAGATAGATTATTTGGTTTTGAGTTGAGGCAATTTTGTATTTGCTTAAAAAAATTATAACGGTTCTTACGCTATCACTTGCTACTCATGGTATTGCTCAAGCAACAATCGAGTATGCTCAGGCAGGTGAGTCAGATACTATACATGTGAATAGTCCTTATTTGGTTTTTAAGACTGAAGAGGAAATGGGTGATATTACGCTTAAACCCTATGTAAGTATGGAGGATATCTATCAACTGACGATTATGTATTTGGCTTTAGAAGAAAGGCAGTTTGATATTGCTGGACCGATTGCGTTGGATCTTGCCAAGACTAAGGGCTCAGAGAGCTTGGCGAAGATGGCTAATGCTGTTTACTCTTTACTCGATGAGCCTGAGGCGGCGCTTGAAGCAGCTCTTTTGTGGCGCGAGCTTGATGGTGATAGTGAGGAGGCTCATTTAAATTATTTAATCGTTGCTGCACAGACCGGTGATTATGATGGTTTAACTGAGGAGTTACAGCGTCGATTGAGTATGAAGATGATGCCGCCGGAGATTGCATTGGCCGAGGTAGCAGAGTTTTTACAACGGTTAAATCAGCCTGAAAAGGCTTTGGAGATTTTTCAAGAGCTAGTAGCAGAGCAAGTATTAGTCCCCAGCGCCCTAGTCAGTATGTTTTTATCGGATTTTGCAATGTATGCCGATCAGAAGCAAATGGCTTGGAGTAATGCACTAAAAACACTTAATGGTACTAATGTCTCGTCTGAGATCAAGGGAATGGCGGCGATGCGTATCTTGCAACTAGCTGAGGGACCTAGACGTTTTCAAGCGATGACGTTGGTTAGGCAGTTTATTGATGCTAATCCATCGCAGCGTGGGGTGCGCTTGTTTTATACCCATGTGTTGACTAAAAATGGTAATTTTGATTTGGCGCTTGATGAGCTTCGCCAAATGAGCGAGTTTAATCCTGAGGATTTTGATTTGCTTTATTATCGTTCACAGGTGGAGTTCCAAGCAGGTAAGCTCGAGGAAGCGGTAATGCATTTAGAGCAGTATCTTTCAGTGCAGGAGCAGCTGCGCCAAGCGGTGCCGGATAATCGTACCACGGCTCAAGCCTCAATGACCGATGCTCGTTTTTTAATGGCAAAGATTTACGAGAGTTTGGGTGAGTTTCAAAAGGCAATTGAGCAATTGGCGTTAATTGATGAGCCTCTAGCGAGAAATAACGTATTAATTGAGCAGGCTGCGCTCTATATTAAACTTAAAAGTTATACCCAAGCACATGCGTTGTTAGAGCAAATTGCGCCAGAAGAAGACGAGGATGCGTATGTGCGCGCCTTGTTAATGAATGCGACGTTGAGTCGAGAGTTGGGCGAGTTTGAGCAGGGTTTGGCCTATGTGGAAAGAGCGATTAGGTATTTTCCTGACAATGTTTTCATACGTTATAGTCAGGCGATGATGTTCGAAAAAATGGGTGATATTGAGCAAGCTATTGGTGTTTTGGAGCAGATATTATTAGATTATCCGTTTGAGACGGAATCCTATAATGGGCTAGGCTATGTGCTGGCTGACAATAATCTGCGTTTAGAGGATGCGCTCATGCTAATTGAGCGAGCCTTAGCTTTAGCGCCAGATAGTGTGCATATTCAGGACAGTTATGGTTGGGTTAACTTCCGTTTGGGCAATTTAGAGTTAGCAAAAAGTTATTTAGAAATGGCTTGGCAAAAGGAGCCATTAGCTGAGGTTGCTGCACATTTAGCCGATGTGTATTATCAGTTGGATGATAGGGATGCTGCCTTTGACTATTTGCAACAGGGCTATGAGCTAGATCCTTTGGATAGCACTTTGTTGTCAACAAGTGAGCGCTTGGGTTATCAACCCAAGGCTAAGGAAAATCCGGCAGATTCAGTAGATGAATCACAAAGCAAAGAGGTAAATTAGGTTATGCAGATGTTTTTTAAACGGGTTTTAGGTGTTTTGTTGGTCTCGAGCTTTGCTCTTATGTCTGCCTGTACGTTGGTGCCAAAGATCGATGAGGGGCAGTTGACTGAGGAAACTCGAGTCGGGCGTTTTTCTGTTTTAGCCTATGATAAGCAGGATAATGTCAATAAGAATGCAGTGCAAGGCGGGTTCATTTGGCGTGAGTTGGGCAGTGGACTAGAGGTTGATTTAACTAATCCTTTGGGTAATACCTTAGCGCGTGTCGAGGTTAGTGATTTTCAGGCGGTTTTAATTGATACATCAGGTCGACGTATCGTAGCCGTCAGTCCGGATGATTTAATGGCCAGAGTCCTTGACGGACGTCCGTTGCCAGTAAGTGGTTTGCGTTATTGGGTAAGAGGTGAATTAATGCCCAATACCCCAGCTGAACATGTTAAGCGTGATGAGAAGGGTAGGTTGTTGTCTGCTGAACAGCATGGTTGGCAGGTTAATTTAAGTGATTATGATGCGAAGGGCCCCACTCGTTTGCGTTTAGTTCGTAATGAAGCGGTAGAGCGTATTACCGTTCGTCTAACAGTCGACCACTAGTAGCTTATGAGTTCTGTTATTGAGGTCAAGGCGCCTGCTAAGTTAAATTTGTTTTTGCATGTCACAGGGCGACGTGACAATGGCTATCATTTACTGCAAAGCTTATTTGTACCTATTGCACTATATGATAGTTTGTCTTTTCAGCAAAACTCCTTAGGTTTGGTACGACGTTTGAGTGTCATCGATGGGATTGCCGAAGAGGATGACTTGGTGGTTAGGGCGGCCCGTTTATTGAAAGAGCATGTGTCTAGACCTGAGTTGGGTGTAGATATTAAGCTAGACAAGGTGATTCCTAGTGGAGCGGGCTTAGGGGGCGGTTCTAGTGACGCGGCTAGTACATTAGTCTCTCTCAATGCATTATGGGATTTGCGCTTAAGCACTGAGGAGCTTTTACCCTTGGCTTTACGGCTGGGGGCTGATGTACCTTTTTTTATTGACGCAGCACCAGCCATTGTTGAGGGCATAGGTGAGTTTATTGTTAAGCTCTCTAATGTTCTTAGTGAGCGTTTAAGTCAAGTGTGTTATGTGCTTTTTGTGCCGAATTTGGCGATACCAACACCGAGTATTTTTAATGACCCTAGTCTGACGCGAGATACAGATAAATTAAGTCTGTCCGATCTGGAGTTTTCCTTGAATCATGCTGAACAGCTTTGGCATTATGGGCATAATGATTTAGAGTCTGTTGCTTGTGCGCAGCATCCTGCTTTAGAGTCGATGCGTCAGTTTTTGTGGGATTTGGGCATTAAGGTCCGTATGAGCGGTGCTGGTTCCGTGTTTTTTGCAGCTTATGAATCTCAATCTGAGGCTGAAGCCGTGCAGAAACTTGTGGAAGTAGGGCTTCAGCGGTGTATTAATAATCGTAGTGAGGCTGCTGAGCTACTTAACTCATTGCAATTAAGGTGTTTAGTGGTCACAGCAGGCTAATTGCCAACGATTTTGTTGTTTTGTTGTGGTTTTGATACAGGCGATGGTTGATTATATTAAAAGTTACATTAATCTCTTGCCTTTTTTTTTTAGTAATGTATAATTTTATCTTTCAGGTGATGGGCTGTAGCCAAGCTGGTTAAGGCACCGGATTTTGATTCCGGCACGCGAAGGTTCGAATCCTTCCAGCCCAGCCATCCACTTGATATATTTTGAATTGACCGTACGCTTACAGCTAGCACAACACATATTATGTGCCATTCTTGGTTGTAGCTAGTACGGTTTTTTTTGTGCTAAAAAATTCTCTATTGCACATCATCTCAGGTATCGTCATGACCCATACACCCAATTTACACGAACAGGCTAGTGTTCCTCATCATAATTTTATGATCTTTACGGGTACGGCTAATCCTCGTTTAGCCGTTGATGTTGTTAACCATTTAGATATGTCCTTAGGTCAAATGACGGTTGGACGCTTCTCCGATGGTGAGGTGATGGCCGAGATTTTAGAAAATGTCCGCGGTCGTGACGTTTTTGTATTACAGCCGACTTGTGCACCAACTAATGATAATCTTATGGAGATTATGGTGATGGTTGATGCTTTGCGCCGAGCCTCAGCTGGTCGTATTACTGCAGCTATCCCTTATTTTGGTTATGCCAGACAAGATCGTCGTCCTCGTTCTGCGCGTGTTGCTATTACAGCTAAAGTAGTTGCTAATATGCTTCAGCGCGTCGGAGTTGACCGTGTGTTGACGATGGATTTACACGCTGATCAGATTCAGGGTTTCTTTGATATTCCTGTGGATAATATCTACGCAGGTCCTGTGCTATTAGCAGATATTGCTAAGCAGCAATATACGAATCTTATGGTAGTATCACCAGATATCGGTGGTGTGGTGCGTGCTCGAGCTCTAGCTAAGCAGTTAGAAGCAGATTTAGCGATTATTGACAAACGTCGTCCGCGTGCTAATGTATCAGAAGTGATGAATATTATTGGTGATGTTGATGGTCGTACTTGTTTATTAATGGACGATATGGTTGATACTGCTGGCACTCTATGTAAGGCAGCCTCAGCGTTAAAGGCGCGTGGTGCCAAGGCAGTTTATGCTTATTGTACGCATCCAGTATTATCAGGCGGTGCAGTTGAGCGTGTTGCAGAGTCCTCATTAGATGGTTTAGTAGTGACTGACACCATTCCTTTGCGTGATGATGCTAAGGCATGTGCCAAAATTCGTCAGTTATCAACAGCAGCTTTATTAGGTGAGACGATTGAGCGTATCGCTTCTGCTGAGTCTGTTAGCTCTTTATTTGTAGATTAATCAATAAAAGTTTGAGGGCTTAGCGCTGGTCGCGGTGCTAAGCCAGCACTTGTTAGTTTGTTAGCAGGTGTTTACCTTAGCCTGAGGTTTTCAGGTGTTTTTTATATTTGGAGTTTTTTATGAAATTTTCAGCCACTACGCGTAGCGTCCAGGGTTCGAGTGCGAGCCGCCGCCTGCGTCGCGCGGGCCGAGTGCCAGCCATTGTTTATGGTGGTAAGGATGACGCCCTAAGTATCGAGTTAGATCATAACGAAATTTTCCACGCTTTACGTAAGCCTGGTTTTGGTTCTTCTGTATTAGAAATGGACCTAGACGGTAAAACTCAAAAGGTCTTATTGCGTGCTGTTCAGTGGCACCCATATAAGGCTATCGTCTTGCACGTAGACTTCCAGCGCGTACGAGCAGACGTTGCCATCGTTACTCGTGTACCTTTAGCGTTCATCAATGCCGATGTGTCTCCTGCTGTTAAGTTAGAAGGTGCTAACGTTAATACGGTTCTGACTGAGGTTGAGGTTAGCTGCTTACCTGCAGACTTACCGTCAGAAATTGTTGTCGACTTAGGCGAGATGAAAAACGGTGATGTTTTAACTGTTGAGTCAATTACTGTACCAGCTGGCGTTGAGCTCTTAATCGCTGCTACTGAAACATTAGCTACAGCGGCTGTTGTTGCTGTTCAAGCTGATGAAGACCCAGTGGATGCGTCTGCTGAAGAGGGTGAAGCTTCTTCAGAAGAATAATTTCTATTTGAAAGTGTTCTTAACCCTTGCATGCGTTAAACTTGCGTGCAAGGGTTTTTTTATTTGGTTTAGGAAAATGACAGAGCCAATTCGTTTAATAGTCGGTTTAGGTAACCCCGGCCTTAAGTATGAGACAACACGCCATAATGCCGGGTTTTGGATGGCTGACCTCTTAGCAGATGATTTTAAGGGCAGTTTTTTATTAGAAAGTAACTTTTTTGGCGAAGTGGCCAAGGTTAGGCAAGATGGTGAGAATGTTTTTATCCTGAAGCCGTCTACCTTTATGAATCTTTCGGGTAAAGCGGTGCAAGCGTTAAGTCACTTTTATAAAATTCCGTTAGAAAGTATTTTGGTCGTTCATGATGAGCTGGACTTGATGCCTGGGCAGATTAAATTAAAGCAAGGTGGTGGTCACGCAGGTCATAATGGGTTGCGTGATATTCACAGCAAGATGGGTGGTAGCAACTATTGGCGTTTGCGTGTTGGTATTGGTCATCCTCGTACGCTTAACCTCCAACAAGGTGTGGCGGATTTTGTGTTGCATATGCCTTCTAAAGATGATCACGAGTTGATAGTTAATAGTTTATATCGGGCGAGGCAGGCTGTTCCTGCGCTGTTAGCAGGCGATAAGGATAAGGCGAATCGTTTACTGGCAGAACCCAAGGTAACATAGATTTAAGCATGGCTAAAAATAGTATTTCTTCACCACCATCTCAAGCGGATCGTTTTTTTGCTCAGGTTTGTGATTTTTTCCGTTTTCTTGTCAGGCCGGATTTTCGTCGTGGCTATGGTCGTGGTACGGGTGATGGTTGGCAAAAAGATTGGCAGGTTAATAGCTCATGGAAGCGGATGTTTCAATGGGCATTTTTTATGTGGACGATCAATATCTTAGTGCTTGCACCGATTGCCTTAGTGGCTGCAGGCGGGGTGGACGCTACTCATCGTATGCAGTTTTCCTATATGTTGATACCGCTAGCGGTGATTTGGGCACCTATTGTTGAGGAAATCTTATTTCGTTTTAATATAAGACGACCATTATTGGCATTGTGGATGATGCCAATAATGATTTTTGTGCTTTTAAATCAGGGTACGGTGATAGGTCTTGTATGCCTGATAGCCGTATTAGCGATAGTACTACTACTCTATCCAAAGTTAGGTTTAAATGGCAGTAATAGTAGGTGTTGGCGGTTACCTTTTTGGTTTTTAAGATTGTATCGTCAATACTTTGTCATTATTATGCATATACTGGTTTTTGGCTTTGCTTATATGCATATTTTTAATTATGAATTTGGTAGTGCCAGTATATTAACTACCTTCGTAATGGTCATGCCGCAGTGGTTCTCGGGTCTTGTTTTAATGTGGATGCGAGTTAGGTATGGTATTGCTAACTCAATTTATTTACATGCTATATTTAACGGTGGACCGGTCTTTTTAATTGTTATTTTGAAACTCCTCGGGGTTTCTTTAGACTAACAATAAGCTTCTAGGGTGATTAGCGCTTTTACTGCGTTAATTGTAAAATTTTACAAAGTGCTATTTAACTTTATCTAACTGATTTTATAGTTAAAATAGCAGGTTATTATTTATATTTATCTCATTAATTTTCAGGATTAATATGGCTCTTCAATGTGGTATTGTCGGTTTACCGAATGTTGGCAAATCAACTCTATTTAATGCACTTACCAAGGCTGGTATTGCTGCTGAAAACTATCCTTTCTGTACGATTGAACCCAACGTTGGTATCGTTGAGGTGCCAGATCCACGTTTGGAGGGCTTGGCAGAAATTGTTAAACCACAGCGTATTTTGCCGGCAACTGTCGAGTTTGTTGATATTGCTGGGTTGGTTGCCGGTGCTTCAAAAGGTGAGGGTTTAGGTAATCAGTTTTTGGCTAATATTCGAGAAACGGATGCAATTACGCATGTGGTGCGTTGTTTTGAAGACGACAATGTCATACACGTATCAGGGCGAGTGAATCCTATTGAGGATATTGAGGTGATCAATACGGAGTTGGCTTTAGCTGACTTGGCTTCAGCTGAAAGAGCCTTAGATCGTGCCCAACGTACAGCTCGAGCTGGTGATAAGGAAGCACAAAAACTAGCGGCTATATTAGAACGCATTGTGCCAGTACTTAATGAGGCTAAAAGTATTCGCAGTATGGGGTTAGATGAAGACGATATGGCCTTAATTAAGACGTTTAGTTTTATTACCGCTAAACCAGTCCTTTATGTAGCCAATGTCCGTGATGACGGCTTTACTGATAATCCGCACCTTAAAGCTGTTGAGGATTATGCAACTCAGGAAAACTCACAGGTCGTTGCCGTTTGTGCTGCGGTTGAGGCGGAAATAGCTGATCTTGAGGATGAGGATAAGTTTGTCTTCTTAGAAGATATGGGTATGGAAGAGCCTGGTCTTAACCGTGTGATTCGCGCTGCTTATAAGTTATTAGGCTTGCAGACATATTTCACCGCAGGGGTTAAGGAAGTTAGAGCATGGACTATTCGTGTCGGTGATACTGCGCCACAGGCAGCGGGTGTGATTCACACAGACTTTGAACGTGGCTTTATTCGTGCACAGACGATTGCTTATCATGATTTTATTACTTATAAGGGTGAGCAGGGAGCTAAGGAAGCAGGCAAGATGCGTGCTGAGGGTAAGGACTATGTTGTTTATGACGGTGATGTCATTAACTTCTTATTTAATGTCTAAGTAGTTTTTAAATTAGCAGAACGACGGCTTTTATAATGAACAAATGGTTAAAACGTAGTGGCTTTGCTCTCGTTATCTTACTGCTAGTTGCAGTAGTGGGGGGAGCGATTTTTGTGCTTAACTTTGATCCTAAGGTCTATCAGGATCGTTTGGTTCAGGAAATTAAGCTCCGTTATGAACGTGATTTAGAAATAAATGGTGATCTTGATTTGTCACTTTTTCCACGTATTGGTTTACGGGTAACTGATGTCACCTTGTCAAACAAAAACTCTGATGAGGAGTTTGCTTCAATGGAGGAAGTGCGCTTTGCTGTGGCTTTATGGCCTTTGTTATTTGACCGATTCTTAGTTGATCATGTCAAAGTCAAAGGCTTTAAAACACATGTGATACGTTACCCAGACGGTAGTTTAAATATTGATGATTTTTATGCTTTACCGTTAGATTTTGATGCAGAGCAAATTGCACATCGCCGCCAACAAGCAGAGATTAATGGGACTGGACGAGAGGAGAAAAACTCCTTAGCAGCTGAAGAGTTTAAAATTGACATTGCAGGTTTAGATCTGGAAGAGGGTAGTGTCTTAGTCAATGACTTAGTTGCTAAGCGTCAGTTTAGTCTCGAAAATATGAAGCTGCATACAGGGCGTATTACCTTTGGCGAGCCTTTTTCTTTAACCTTAAATGCTAAAGTCGATAGCAGTTACCCTGGTGATGATGCTACCCTCGATGTGCGGGGTATGATGCGTCTAGACCCAGCTTCTTCTATTTATCAGGCGGAACGCCTGAATGCTACGCTTCAGGGGCAGCTTCAGGGATATAAGATTGAGCAAGGTAGTTTAAGTGGTAATTTTAGTCTTGATGATTTTGCAGGCTATGTTAAGAGTACCTCATTACAGTTCTTGCTTAGTTTAACAGCCTTAAGTGATGATAGTCGATTGGCGAAAATTAACTACGAAGTTCAGGCTGAAGAAGTCGGCTTAAATCGCGTTGATACACAGTTGTTGGCAAAAAAATTAGAGCTTAAGGGCGATTTTGCCGATCGTGAGGAACGTACAATTGCTTGGCAATTAAACAGTCCTAATCTTATTCTTTCAAGCTTTGAAGCAGCCGGTGACCCGTTGAGTGGGACCGTGCAGTTTAGAGGTGAAGAGAGTATGGATCTAAATGTATCTTTAGATGGTTTTAGTGGGCTAGCCACTAACTTTAAGGTGCGCGAAAATAAAATTAATGGTCAGTATTTAACGGCAGCAAACCGTACGGTTGGTATTGATTTTTCTTCTCCTTTGGTGATGAATTTATTGACTGGAGAGTTTAGTTATACTGCCTTGAGTGGTAGGGTCAGTCTTGGCGATGGTGATGCGGTGCAAGAGGCACCGGTGATTGCCACAATCAATGGTAATCTCAAAAGTGGTCTGATTGATTTCAATGTGGATGCAGTAATGGATTCGGAGAGCATGAGTTTGAGTGGTTCGCTTCAGGGTTTATCCAGTCCACAAATTAACTTTGATTTGCGGGCTGAATCTTTGGCTTTAGATCATATTTTAGGGGTAGATACTAGTTTGCCGCTTACATCATTAATGATTGAGAGTGAGAAGTCCACGATAGAGACTGTCGAGCCTGCACCAGTTGCAGAAGAGTCGTTAGTTGAAGGTGAGGAGAGTTTCGCAGAGGTTGAAGCGCTTCCGCAGTCGAAAGCACGTGATCTGAGTTTAAAGCAAGAGTTGCTTTCTCGTTTGAGTGGAACTGGTACTTTTAATATCGGCACGATGACGTATCGTGATTTAGAGTTTAAGGACTTAGGCACTACTTTAATTTTTAATTCTTCCAGTGATATTAAAATCGACTCCCTACGGGCACAGTTATTTGGCGGAGAGCTTTATGCTAATAGTGTTATGTCGCTTGATGATGGCGGAGTTAATCTTGAACTCAGTTTGAAGAATGTTGAGATGCGAGAGCTTTTGGAAAGTATTCATGCCCGTCTGTTGTTAAGCGGCAAGGCAGACATTGACTTGGACTTAGAGTCTGTAGGCTTAAGTGAAAGGGAGTTATTGAAAAACCTCAATGGTCAGATTACGTTTGATGCTGCCGATGGCAGTTTACAGGGTTTTGCGGTTCAAAAGATATTGGGTGATATTGATTATCTTATTGACACAGGATCTCAGCAGCTTCAGTTTGATGAGAAAGAGCAGAGCGCTTATGAGCGATTTGGATTTTCTGCTGAGGTTGATGAGGGTGTGATCAACTTTGATCGTTTAAGCCTTGAGGGTGAGGACTATTCTTTTGTTAATAAAGAGCCTAACAGTAGCTATAATACGAACAATGGTAATTTTGATTTAAACTTGCAGATGTCGCTAGAGCGGCCAGTGGATGTATTGCGACATGGGGTCCGAGTCATGGTTAAGGGCTTTAGCTTGCCGTTACAGATTTGGAATGATAATGACTCAATACGGATTCAGACTGAGATTCAGGGTCTAAACTAAAAAAAAGCTTCGATAAGGTTAAGATTATCGAAGCTTTTTAATTGATGGTTTAAGCTTTAAAAGTGAATTAAACTGATAGTTTCTTGTCACCTGTCAGTTCGCGAAACTTTTCCATCAGTTGTTCTTCTGACTCCTTCCACTCCGGATCAGGGTAGATGCAGTCGATAGGGCAGATGACTTGGCACTGAGGCTCATCATGGTGACCGATGCACTCTGTGCACTTAGCAGGGTCAATCACATAGACCTCAGGACCCATGAATATTGCTTCATTAGGGCATTGTGGTTCGCATACATCGCAGTTGATGCATTCGTGATCAATATAGAGAGCCATAATTTACCTTAACTATTATTAAAAAAATTAAATGTATTGCTTAAACCATTTAATTTTTCTCTAGCGTCTTATTTAGAAGAGCCACTTGCTCTTTGGACTCAACTAGAGATGGTTTAAGTGCATTGGCCTTTTCTTTGAGCCAACGCTCAACAGAAGGGAAGACCAGCTTACTAACATCACCGCCCATCAGTGCTACCTCACGCACAAAGGTGCCGGAAATAAATTGATACTGATCAGAGGGTGTCATAAACATGGTCTCTACATCAGGCAATAGGTAGCGGTTCATGCCCGCCATTTGAAACTCATATTCAAAATCCGATACAGCGCGTAGGCCACGAATAATAACGCGGCCGTTATTTTCGCGAACAAAATCTTTAAGTAAACCGCTAAACCCCTTAACAGATACATTTGGGTAGTGTTCTAGTACCTCGTGCGCAATCTTAAGTCGCTCTTCTAAGGTAAAACAGGGGTTTTTACCCGCACTACGGGCGACGCCGACTATGACATGATCAAAAAGGCCTGCAGCACGCCTTACAAGATCCTCATGACCGCGAGTTAATGGGTCGAAGGTGCCCGGATAAATAGCAATTTTCATTAGATTTGTCCCCTATTATTCTGAACGTCACATTATAAGAGATTTTAAACTGTAGTTTCAGAATTGTATTGATACAAATAAAAGTGACTGGCACCGGCCTTGTCATGCCTTAGTAACTCAAATTGCTCATCAAGAGCTACTATTGTTGTAGCACTTTCGACATAAACTAAGGTGCCTTGCTTGCAAATTCTGTGAAGCGTAGCAGTTGTACTTTTGAGTAATTGCTCATTGGCAAACGGCGGGTCAACAAGTATCAAATCAAAGCGACTATCACCCATGTGCTTTAGCGTGCGCTCAGCATCATGATCACTGATGCGAACTACAAGATTCAACTGGTGTTTATCACGAAACTGTCGCAAAGCAGCCACAGCCTTAGGGTGTTTTTCAACCATAAGTACATGCTGTGCGCCACGTGATGCAGCTTCAAATCCCAAAGCCCCACTGCCGGCAAATAAGTCTAAGACATACTTATCTGAAAAGTCACTGTCCCAAAAATGATTTAACCAATTAAAAAGTGTCTCACGTACCCGATCAGGGGTGGGACGTAAACTATCCAAGTCTATAACTGGTATCACGCTGCGCTTAAGAGAACCACCAATAATGCGGATCTGCTGCGGCTTTGAGCGTGCTCTAGGCTGTGATTTGCTCATTTATCGAATCGTACCCTAAAATCGACTCATCGCAGTCAATTTTATATTAATCTAAAAGCTTAGTATAAACCAGTATAATAGGTGCAGTAATAAGGTTATTGCAATGTTCTGTCAATGCGTCCTTGACCATTAAGTGAGAAAGTATGTTTAGGTTTTTTCGTCGAAAAAAGTCAAAAGAAGAGAATGAAGTTAGCCAAGAGCCTGCAGCAGACTTGGCCGTAAAATCAGTAGAGGAAACAGCTGAGGTAGAGGTTGTTGAGCCAGCGGAAGAGGTAGTAGCCGAAGGTCTGGCGGTTGATACACAAGAACAGTCTGAGCCCGAGATTGTTGTTGAGGTTGAATCCGCATCTGAATCCGAGGTTGTTTTTGAGGTAGAACCAGAACCTGCGGTCGTCGTTGAGGTAGAGCCAGAACCAGAATCTGAAGTTATTGTTGAAGTCGAAGCTGAACATGAGGTTGTTGTTGAATCAGAGCCTGTGGTTGAAGAGGCTCCTAAGACTTCTTGGATGCAACGTCTACGCAAAGGGCTTTCTCGCACAGGCTCAAATATTGGTGCGTTATTTGTTGGCGTTAAAGTTGATGAAGCACTTTTTGAAGAATTAGAAAATGCCTTGCTGATGGCAGATGCCGGCGTTGAGGCGACAGAGTCGTTACTAAGTAAGTTAAGAGCTAGGGTTAAGCAGCAAAGAATTGAGGATGGTGAGCAGGTAAAATTGGCTTTAAAAGAGTTATTAACAGAGCACTTAAAACCATTAGAAAAATCATTTATGTTGCCACTTGATGGTACTTCTGTTGTGATGATTGCAGGTGTTAACGGTGCAGGTAAAACAACCTCGATTGGTAAGCTAGCCCATCATTTTCAAGACTCTGGTGCGAGTGTTTTATTGGCGGCAGGCGACACATTTCGTGCCGCTGCGCGTGAACAATTAGTCGAATGGGGTAAGCGTAATAACGTTGCCGTTATTTCTCAGGATGGTGGTGATCCGGCGGCAGTGGCTTTTGATGCCGTGAATGCAGGTAAAGCGCGTCAAGCTAATGTGGTCATGATTGATACAGCAGGTCGTTTGCCGACTCAATTGCATTTAATGGAAGAGCTTAAGAAAATAAAGCGCGTTATAAATAAAGCAGATAATGAAGCGCCTCATGAGGTGTTACTGGTTGTTGATGGTAACACGGGCCAAAATGTAATCACGCAAATTAAAACCTTTGATGCTGCGTTAGGATTGACCGGTCTAGTTGTTACTAAGCTAGATGGTACGGCTAAAGGTGGTACTTTAGCGGCAGTTGCAGCGGGTAGTCAGGGTGTCAGGCCAGTGCCAGTCTATTGGATTGGCGTAGGTGAGTCATTGCATGACCTGCAGCCTTTCAGTGCCGAAGAGTTTGCTAGTGCTTTACTTGGCTAATGACGATTAGCTAATAGCGTAAAGCGCTATTAACGATTTATGGCCGTTAGGGTTTTAAAACGGTTCTCGCCAATATATCTAATAAGCTAGCTTGGAACGCAATGCTACAGGCTAAAAGCTTTGCTTTTTCTGGTGAGGCCGTTGCAAATTCTTTCTCATAGTACGCAAGTGCTGAGAGTAACGGCTCTTGCTGAGCTTGGTCGCTAGCGCTAGCTAATAATTCTTGCAAGTGTTGCAGGGCTGAGCATAGTAAGTTGATGTGCTGGTTGAGCGACAGACTTACTTCACTCTCCATATCCGAGCGGTCGATGCCGGTAATGATAGCGGCATTTCTAGCACTCTGTTCGAGGTAATGCTGGATTGTTTGTTCTTTACTTAGAGTCACAAGTTCAGATGCTTTGATTTGCCACGGCTGCCACAGCGTAAAGTTACTATCAAGTGCTGTGGACTCAAGAGCAGCTGAGGCTAGCGCATCGCCGCGCTCAGCCTTGCTTCGAAAGTCTAATATAAATTGATGCTGTTGCTGCCATGCCTTAGCTGCTGTAAAAATGGCAGCTGAGGCTCCTTCTTTGAGTTCTAGCTCTAGTTCACAGACAGGTATTTTTAGAGCGTTTGCACGGATTAGTCCCTCATCATAAGCGAGCTCAAGCACACCATGTGGTGTTTCTTCGAGTCTTAGGGTTCGATAAATATCTGTTTCAAAGCGAGTGGTTAATGCGTTTTTTAATTGTTGGCATGCTTGCTCGGCAGGGGTACCAGCGTAGACACTGAGATCCAGAGAGGCTTCGGGACGAGGGTGGTTATATTCAATTTTGCTCAGTGCATCGTAGCTAGGTAACTTGAGGGTCTGAATCCAACTACCTTGTTCATTACGTAGGCGCAGGGCAATACCAGCCTGCGCAAGCTCTCGCGTACAGGTATCAAAATAAAAAGCATGCAGATGGATAGTCTTTGCTGCCGGCGTGTTAACAATGTCTTTAACTGCTTGACGAGATGGCTCCTGTACATGCAGCTTTAACTCTTGCTCAATAGTCATATCAGGTGCTTTTAACTCCTAGTTTTCTTTAGTGGCTATTAAGATGCTGGAGACAGCCTCCTTGCCATCATTTAGGCTTTTATAGAGATTAGCTTTGGATTGCTCTGGTAGCTTATTTAGTAGCTCGCTAATCCACTGGTTATAAGCGATTTCCATTTTGGCAAAGGTCTTTTTTCCTTTGGTAGTCATTTTAATAAAGGTGCTACGACGGTCCTGGCGATTCGTTGTACGACTGATGAGTCCAGCCTTTTCAAGCTGTAGACTGATTGCAGTGATATTGCCGTTACTGACCATTAGGCGTTCAGACAACTCACCCATTTTAAGGCCTTGTGAGTCAGTGGATAGCTGAGCAAGGAGGTCATAACGCGGCGCAGTCATATCAAATTGAAGGCGTAGGCGATTACGGAGCTCGTTTTGAATTAGATTGTTAAAGGCGGTCAGGCGAAGTACAAGTTTTAGGTCCTCGCTACTGGAATCATTGATCCTTGTCTCTAAATCGATGTTCATAGGGATTCCTTTGTGGCTAACTTGGTTGAAATTTTAATTTGCCGAGAAGTCTTCGGCTAAAGAGTAATGTTTAAATTTACCCTTAATAGAATTTTTGCATAAAAAAAATATTATTGCGATAGCTTAAATGTAAACTATTTTTACATTGTGATGGAGATTTTTGTTTTTAAATCAACGCAATGACAGAATAGTTAACAGTTTAAGCATAGTTTCGACTACTTAAATTTTTAAACGTTCCAAAAAAGTCAAAAAACTTCTTAGGTGTTGAATTTAAATGGCCGTAAAATAATTAGCTCTTTCACACTAAGGAGGGTTCTTAGGGGTACAATAACAGCATATTTTTAATTGATGGATAAGTGATTGATTATGAGTTCTGAGCAAAATCAGACCAACGATTTGGTCGAAACGAGTAAGGCGGTGACAGTGATTTCTTCGGTAACTGAAATTATTGATGAGTTACGCCAAGGTCGGATGGTGATTTTGGTTGATGAAGAGGATCGTGAAAACGAAGGCGATCTTTTGATGGCGGCTGATTTTGTGACGCCTGAGGCAATTAACTTTATGGTGACTCATGCTCGCGGTTTGGTTTGTCTGACAATTGACGGTGAGCGTAGCGACCAACTTGGTTTGGGTTTAATGACTAGTAATAACCAGAGTGGTTTTGAGACAAATTTCACTACGTCGATCGAAGCTGCTGAGGGGGTTACAACAGGTATTTCTGCAGCCGATCGGGCGACAACTATTAAGGCCGCAGTGGCTGCTGATGCAACACCAGATGATATTGTTTCTCCGGGGCATATTTTCCCAGTACGTGCTGTACCTGGCGGTGTGTTGATTCGTGCAGGTCATACTGAAGCTGGTTGTGATTTGACTGCGATGGCTGGTTTGACACCAGCCGCTGTTATTTGTGAAATTCTCAAGCCAGATGGTGAAATGGCTCGTTTGCCTGATTTAATTAAGTTCTCAGAGCAGTTCGGCATTAAAATTGGGACGATTTCTGATTTAATTCAGTATCGCAGTGAGCATGAGTCTATGATTAGTCGCTTGGGCAGCAAGCAAATGCAAACTCCTTGGGGTAGTTTTGAGGCTGTTTCTTATCAAGATAAGACGTCAAATGCGACTCATATTGCTTTAGTATGTGGTGATATTAAGCCTGACAGTGACGTGTTGGTACGCGTACATGAACCGGTCACTATGTTGGATGTGTTGGACTGTGAGGACACATCACATAGTTGGGGTGTTGCCACTGCACTTGAGGCAATTCAAGCATCAGGTTGCGGTGTGATGGTGATGCTTAACTGCGATTTAGCATATGGCAATGGCGAGGTAGCCAAGCAAGCAGCCTTATGGGGTACAGGCCCTAAGGTTGATGCGCCTAAAGGTCGCAAGCACGATGGTTATAATCTACGTACCTATGGCGTAGGGGCACAGATTTTGAAGGATTTAAATGTTTCTCAAATGCGTTTAATGGCAACACCAGTTAAAATACCGAGTATGGCAGGTTATGGTTTAACCGTAACAGGATTTTATCAAGATCAAACCGACTCTCATGATGCAAAATAGGGCATCAAGCTTAATCAAACTTTTACTCAAAAGGACTGTACTATGAAACCCTACACTTTAGCGCCTGATTTAAATGGTGAAGATCTGCACATTGGCATTGTTTGTGCTCGATTCACTGAGGAAATTACCTATATGGAGTTGGAGGCTTGTCTCGCTCAGTTAGGTGAGTTAGGAGTTGATGAGGAAAATATCATGGTAGTAACTGTGCCAGGTGCTTTAGAAGCCGGCTTTGCTCTGCATGAAATGGCTCAGACCGATGAGTTTGATGCTCTAATTGCTTTAGGTGCAGTTATTCGTGGTGAGACTTATCACTTTGAGATTGTTAGTAACGAGTCCGCTGCAGCGATTACTCGCGTGAGTTTAGAGACTGGCGTACCAATCGCTAATGGTATTTTGACCACTGAAAATGAAGAGCAAGCCAAAGAGCGTGCTGAGGAAAAAGGCATTGATTGTGCCATCGTTGCAGTTGAAATGGCTAATCTTGTTGGTTATTTAGCACCGGAATATGACGTCGGTGATGACGATGATGATTTTGAGGATGACGACTTCGACGACGATGATTTCGAAGAGGGTGTTGTCGAAGAAGATGATGAGAAGTAGAAGGGAATAAGTTGAGTATTATAAAAAGTGCACGACGACGTGCTCGCGAGTTGGCGTTACAAGGTTTATATGGTTGGTTCATCGATTCAGATGGTGCTGAGATTGGTCTAATTGAGGCTAATCTCAGAGAGCTTGAGGATTACGAGAAAGCTGATCATGCTCTGTTAGAAAGAATTTTACAGGGAGTCATTCGCGAGCATGCTACGTTACAGTCAGAGATAGAGCCCTATCTAGATCGTCCGATTAATGAGCTTTCGCCGGTAGAGTATAGTGTTTTGATGATCGCTACTTTTGAGTTGAAAAATAGCTTAGATGTGCCTTACCGTGTGGTGATTAACGAAGCTGTCGAGATGACTAAGGAGTTTGGCGGTACAGATGGCTTTAAATTCGTTAACGGTGTGTTGGATAAGTTAGCAGCTGGGTTACGAGCAGTTGAGGTCAAAGGCGGTCGTTAGTGGATGAGTTTGCTCTGATTCGCGAGTATTTCACAGGAAGTGCAGCTTCCATCACAGGAGCGACAAATTTTGTTGGTATTGGTGATGATTGCGCTGTGTTGGATGTGTCTCGGGGCGACTTAGTCATTTGCAAGGATGTTTTAATTGAGGGTAGGCATTTTTTTTCAGATGTCGACCCTTTTTTATTGGGTCACAAAGCTTTAGCGGTTAATCTTTCTGATCTTGCTGCGATGGGTGCTCAGCCTGTTGCTTGTTTATTGGGGCTAGGTCTTCCTAAGGTTGATCGTCAGTGGCTAGCCTCTTTTAGTAGTGGCTTTAAGGCGCTTGCAGAGCGCTATAATTGCACCCTTGTCGGGGGTGATACGACGCGCAGCGAGCAGGGGGTATTTATCAGTGTGACGGCTCTTGGCCTAGCTCAACAGCCTCATGCTCTGCGTTCAAGAGCTAAAGTTGGTGATGATATCTGGGTTAGTGGTCAGCTAGGTGCTCCTAAGGTTGCCTTGGATTTATTAATTAAGCAACAACAGGCATCACTCAGTCTTGCTGAGGCAGCGCTGCTTCAATTGACGCGACAGCGTTTAGAGCAACCAGAGCCTGAGGTTCGACTAGGTCTTTTGCTTAAACCCTATGTTCATGCCATGATTGACGTATCTGACGGTTTATTGCAGGACTTATCGCATATCCTTAAAGCGAGTGAGGTAGGGGCAGTCGTTTATCAAGATAGGGTTCCGCTACATCCGGCTCTTGCCGCGTCTACTGCTCTGACAGGGTTGGATGGTGAGCGTTGTCGGGATGCCGTATTGGCAGGTGGGGATGAGTATGTATTGTGTTTTACAGCAGAGCCAAGGTATCGCAGTGATATTGAGCAATGTGCGGTTAAGGCATCGACACAGCTATGTCGTATTGGTCAGATAATAGCAGATGGTGAGTTGATATTGCTTGACTCAGCGCAGCAAGTTGTAGAAAAATTGCCTCAAGGGTTTAATCATTTCGCCTAGATTAGGTTTTTAGTTGTTATGAAAGAAGATAGTAGTACTACCACAGCTTCAGCTCAGTTGAGCTTTTCATGGATTCTCAAGAGTCCGCATCGTTTTTTAGCCTTTGGGTTTGGTTCTGGGTTGATTCGTCCCGCTCCTGGCACTTGGGGGACTCTGTTAGCCTTATTTTTATGGTTTCCGCTCAGTTGTTTATTACAAAATGACTGGTTGATGGGTGGTTTTTTAATTGTAGGCTTTTTGTATGGTATTTATTGTAGTCAAAAGGTCTGTGATGAGCTGGGCGTCAATGATCATGGTGGTATTGTTTGGGATGAGTGGATAGCCTTTTGGTTGGTGTTGTTCGTTACGACACCTGTGGCTTCCTCGGCTTTTTGGTATCTTAGTTACTTTGTCCTTTTCAGGATTTTTGATATTATAAAACCTTGGCCAATTAAGTATTTTGAAAAGCGGTTTCAAAATGGTTTTGGGGTGATGTTTGATGATATTATCGCGGCACTTTATGTATTATTTACTGTGGCGGTCGTGATTCGCTTGATGGGATTGATCTTTGTCTGATGAAAGATATTTTTGATGAGTTTGCTGAGCTATCAGCTACGCTGGGTAGGTGTTTAGAGCATCACGATGTGTTGTTGAGTACTGCTGAGTCGTGTACCGGTGGTTTAGTCAGTGGGATTATTACTACGACACCAGGTTCCAGTCAGTGGTTTGACCGTGGTTTCGTCACTTATAGCAATGATGCTAAGATGGCTATGCTTGATGTTAGTTCTGATACCCTAGAAAAGCATGGTGCAGTGAGTGAGGAGGTGGCAATACAGATGGCTGAGGGTGTGCTGTTTAAGGTATCTACCTCAGCGATTGCAATTAGTGTGACAGGTATTGCAGGGCCTGGTGGTGGTACAGAAACTAAACCTGTTGGTATGGTTTGCTTTGCTTTGGCTAAACGGGTCGAAGAGGGAATTGTGACCTTGCCATTTACTCGATATTTTGAGGGTGATCGTGTAGAGGTTCGCCTACAGAGCTGCTACTTTATTATTGACCAGCTGATCAACGTATTAGAACCACTAAGACCTGATTAGTACTTAGTGGTGTATGTGTGCCTTGTAGGTGATTGCGAGACCGAGGAGATGTTATTAGGATTCCTCGGTTTTTTCTTGGGCAGCTAAAAACTTTGCTCGCGCTTCGTTAATACAATCTCGGGTTTTGCGAGCCTCTAGAGCAGCAGCTTCCTGCCAATCAGTATCGGAGCTAGCATATAAAATGGCACGTGCAGAGTTAATCATTAAGCCTTGCCCTTTGCTATTAGCCCCGGCCATTACAGTGGCTTCGATATCACCACCCTGAGCACCAATACCAGGTACCAGTAGTGCCATGTCATCACCGACACAAGCACGGACCTTGGTAATTTCTTCAGGGAAGGTTGCACCTACAACTAATGAGCATTGACCGGATAAATTCCATTTTTCAGCCACTGTTTTTGCAACCTCTAGGTACAATGGTGTGCCGTCTGCCGACTCAAAGAATTGAAAGTCTGAACCACCCTGGTTAGAGGTTCGACATAAAATAATTACGCCTTTGTTTTCCCAAGCTAGGTAAGGTTCGATAGAGTCGAAGCCCATGTAGGGGTTGACCGTGATGGCATCTGCGCAGTAGCGTTCAAAAGCCTCCTTAGCATAATGATCGGCAGTGGTTCCAATATCGCCGCGTTTAGAGTCGAGCAAAATAGGTAGGTCAGGATAAGTACTGCTAATATAGTGACAAAGCTGTGTCAGTGCCATTTCGGCACCCTGTGAGGCAAAGTAAGCTATTTGTGGCTTAAATGCGCAGGCGTATTCAGCAGTGGCGTCAATGATCCCTTTGCAGAAATCAAAGATGGGCGTTTTACTTTGTAAAATAGACTCAGGCATGCGTTGCTGATCTGGGTCTAGGCCGACAACCAGTAAAGAGTTTTGTTTATCCCAAGCGTTTTGTAATTTTTCAGTAAATTTAGACATATGATTTATCAGAGAAAGCATTGATGATTCAAATCAGCAGCACCTATTGTAGGTCTAACCGCCATGCTTGATCCTGCGAAAGCATTAAAATCAGAATAAAAAAGAAAAAAAATGGTGTCTCACAATGAAACACCATTTTGTGTTATAAGCGGCTAAAAGCTACTTTATAACGATTGGGAGTGAGCTAAATTAGAAGCCCATACCACCCATACCACCCATACCGCCCATATCAGGCATTGCAGGGGCCGCGTTTTCTTCAGGGATATCAGCAACCGCAGCTTCTGATGTAAGTAGTAAGCTAGCAACTGATGCTGCGTTTTGTAGCGCAGAACGAGTTACTTTCGTTGGGTCAAGAACACCCTGCTCAACTAGGTCACCGTATTCACCAGTCGATGCGTTATAACCGTAGTTACCGTCGCCTTTAGCTACTTCGTTGACGACGACGCTTTCTTCTTCACCAGCGTTAGAGACGATGGTGCGCAAAGGTGCTTCGATAGCACGAAGAATTAAACGAATACCTGCATCTTGGTCAGCGTTGTCGCCTTTAACCTTAGCGACAGCAGCTTTAGTGCGGATTAGGGCAACACCACCACCAGGAACAATACCTTCTTCAACAGCAGCGCGAGTAGCATGTAAAGCATCTTCTACGCGAGCTTTTTTCTCTTTCATTTCAACTTCAGTAGCTGCACCAACGCGGATAACTGCAACACCACCGGCTAATTTAGCAACACGTTCTTGTAGTTTTTCACGATCGTAATCAGAAGTAGATTCTTCGATTTGAGCGCGAATTTGTTTAACGCGAGCTTCGATGCTAGCGCTGTCACCAGCACCATCAATAACGGTTGTGTTTTCTTTAGCAACTTCGATGCGCTTAGCTTGACCAAGCATTTCGATAGTTGCGGTTTCTAAAGACATACCAGTTTCTTCAGAAATAACAGTACCGCCAGTTAGGATAGCGATGTCTTCAAGCATGGCTTTACGACGGTCACCAAAACCAGGTGCTTTAACAGCAGTAGTTTTTAGAATGCCGCGGATGTTGTTTACAACGAGTGTTGCTAAGGCTTCGCCTTCAACGTCTTCAGCGATGATTAATAAAGGACGGCTAGATTTAGCTACTTGCTCTAGGATAGGCAATAAGTCGCGGATGTTGCTGATTTTTTTGTCGTAGATAAGAACGAACGGGTCTTCAAGAGCAGCAACTTGCTTTTCTGGCGCAGTGATGAAGTAAGGAGATAGGTAACCGCGGTCAAACTGCATACCTTCAACGACGTCTAATTCGTTTTCTAATGACTTGCCATCTTCAACAGTGATGACGCCTTCTTTACCAACTTTTTCCATTGCGTTAGCAATGATGTCGCCAATAGAGCTATCGCTGTTCGCAGAGATAGAACCAACTTGAGCGATTTCTTTAGTTGTTGTGCAAGGCTTAGAAAGCTGCTTTAATTCTTCAACAGCGACAATAACCGCTTTGTCGATACCACGTTTTAGGTCCATTGGATTGATGCCAGCGGCAACGTATTTGATACCTTCTTGAACAATCGCTTGAGCTAATACAGTAGCAGTTGTCGTACCATCACCAGCGCTGTCAGAAGTTTTAGAAGCAACTTCTTTAACTAATTGAGCACCGATGTTTTCGAAGCGGTCTTTTAGTTCGATTTCTTTAGCAACAGAAACGCCATCTTTAGTTACGGTAGGAGCACCGAAAGAGCGCTCAAGAACAACGTTACGACCTTTAGGGCCCAATGTAGTTTTAACAGCGTCAGCTAGGATGTTGACACCACGGATGATACGGGTACGAGCATCATCACCAAATAATACTTGCTTTGCAGCCATGTTTATTTTCCTTTATTGATCAATCCTGAGTCATTCAGGGTGGATTAAAAATTCTTTATTTCAAAATATTCGCTACAGTTAAATCTAAGACAGCGAAATGTAATCTACGGCAGGCTAATTAATCAATTACCGCCAAGATGTCGCCTTCGTTGATGACTAATAAGTCTTCACCGTCAACTTTTACTGCTTGACCTGCGTATTTGCCGAATAAAACTTTATCGCCGACTTTAACTTCTAACGCAATGACAGAACCGTTATCAGCTGTTTTGCCTGGGCCAACAGCAATTACTTCACCTTGATCTGGCTTTTCAGCAGCACTTTCAGGGATAACAATACCTGAGGCAGTAGTGCGCTCATTGTCTAAGCGCTTGATGATTACGCGGTCTTGTAAAGGACGCAATGCCATAGGAAACTCCTTAAAGAATAAGAAAAATTAAATACAACTTACTAAAAATGGGTGTGCCTTAGCACTCTACCCTTATGAGTGCTAATTATAGGGTCGAATTTTCAGCTTTCAAGAGCTAGTTACATGATTGTTACAATTTGTCTTGAAAGTATTTATAGTGGAATAGGGAAACCATAGGTGTAGTCCCAGATGGCCAGAACCACACTTAAGCTAATAAATGAGGCCAAGGTCATAACGATCAAGTTGCCTGATGTTGTGGCTCCTTCACCGTATTGGATACCAATTAGGGCGTAGAGCGTGGCTGCGGGTGAGGAGGCCAATAAAACGCCGGACATCATCGTCATGGGATCATCGACACCAATAAGCATAAAACCCGCAAAAATTAAACTCGGAAAGAGGATGAGTTTACCCAGAGTAATAGGGATGGCCGCTTTGATACTGGAGCGGAATCGAATGCCATTTAGATTAGCACCAATAGTAAAGAGCGCGACAGGCGCTGCAGCAATGCTCAGCATGGTGAGTGTTTTATGAATAGGCTCAGCGACACCGAGACCGAGTAATGAGAAAATTAAACCGCCGATCATAGCAACGATAGGTGGACTAGTAAAGATTTTTTGTAAGGCAGTAAGAAATAGTTTAAAGAGGTTTTTCTTTTTACCTGCAGATAATTCACACAATAAAATCGTCGGCAACACACCGAGTAAATTTTCAAATAGTAAGTTCATGCTTAAAAAGATGGCTGCTTGTTCATAACCAATGACTTGAGCCAGTACAGGGTAGCCTAAAAAGGCAGTATTGCAAAAAATAAGTCCGAGACCATTCAGTGCAGAATGGACTGTTTTGTGGCCTAAGAACTTTAGGCTGATTAAGAACCCAGCCCAGTATAGCGAAATGGTGATGACACCATAGATCAACACATATTCATAAATAAATGCGCTTCTCATGTCTAATGAGGAAATGGCATTAAAGACTAAGGCGGGGAAGGCGAAGTTTAGGACAAAACTACCAAGACCTCGGTTATGCTCAATGCTTAAAAATCCGAGTTTAACAGCGCTATAACCAACACCAATTAATAGGAAGAGGGGTAAGGTAATGTTGAAAATGGCCAGCATGAATTTAGATCTCAGTTATATAAATAAGATATGTGTTTTTTAAAGTGACAAATAACCACTAGTTATATCTAAAGTAGTAAATATTCGTTTAAGGAATGAAATTCATCATGTTAGTATTTGAACATTGAGTCGTCTAATCTCGTTAGCGACTAATGCCATGCATAGCAATGTACCACGTTGCAGAAATAATTTTGTATATCAACTAAAAGTTTAAGGAGAGTTTATGTCATTGCGCATTAATGATATCGCACCAGATTTTACCGCTAATACTACCGAGGGTGAAATCAATTTTCACGAGTGGATTGGTGAGGGTTATGCCATCATCTTTTCACACCCTAAGGATTTCACACCAGTTTGTACTACTGAATTTGGTGCAGTCGCTCGTTTATCACCTGAGTTTGAAAAACGTCATACCAAGGTAATTGGTGTATCAGTAGATGCCGTTGATGACCATGCAAAATGGAAGGATGATATTAGCAAGTTTGCAGAGGTGCCTGCTAACTTCCCAATCATTGACGATACTTCTCTTACAGTGGCTAAACAATACGACATGTTCCCTGCGGAAGCTTATTTACCTGATGGTAGAACGCCTGCTGATAGTGCGACTGTACGTACCGTATTTATTATTGGTCCTGATAAGAAAATCCGCTTAACATTAACTTATCCAATGTCTGTTGGTCGTAACTTTGCTGAGATTTTGCGTGCCTTAGATGCGATTCAATTGACCGATGGTGTTGCTTTGGCGACGCCAGCTGATTGGCAGCCGGGTGAGGATGTAATCGTTGCTCTTAGCTTAAATGATGAGCAAGCAACTGAAAAGTACGGTGAGCTTAACAAAGCACTACCTTATTTGCGCTTTGCTAAGTGCCCACAAGAAGGACTTGATTATTTATTAGCTAACTAGCTAAATAAAAAGGCTTAGATTTTTTGGTGTAATCTAAGCCTTTTGTGTTTTTAGTCTAAAAGAAACGGCCGACCAGTTACTGGCGTACTTGGTGTGGCCATATCTTGTTTGGAGATGATGCCTGCTTCGTATGCTAGGCGACCAGAGCGAATAGCTAGTTTAAAGGCTTCAGCCATTTTGACTGAGTCGTGTGCTTTAGCAACGGCAGAGTTTAGTAAGATCCCATCAAAGCCCATTTGCATCGCTAAGGTAGCATCGGCTGGTGAGCCAATACCGGCATCAACAATGAGTGGTACATCGGGTAAGCGTGCGCGTAAAATACGCAATGCATGAGGATTAGTAAGGCCTTGACCTGAGCCTATTGGAGCGCCCCAAGGCATGAGAACTTTGCACCCGACATCCAATAAGCGTCGACAAGTCACCAGATCGTCGGTGCAGTAGGGAAAAACCTCGAAACCGTCTTTGACTAGTTGCTCAGCTGCTTTGATGAGATTAATTGGGTCAGGTTGTAGGGTATAGTCGTCACCAATGACCTCAAGCTTAATCCAGTTTGTTTCAAAAATCTCGCGTGCCATGTAGGACAAGGTGACCGCCTCTTTGGCTGTTTTGCAGCCGGCGGTGTTTGGCAGCAAGTACTTACCACTTTGTTTTAATAGCTGAAAAAAAGGATTGTCCACACCCTCAGTGGTGCTTTGGGTGAGGGGGTTGGCGCCAGCCGGTAATTGGCGTTTTAGGCCAACGGTAATGACGTCAGTCTCTGCCGCTTCAATCGCCTCTGCTAATACTTTTGGTGAGGGATATAGTGCTGTGCCTAAGAAAAAACGGCTGCTGAGGCTTACACCGCCCACTTGAAATTCATCAGACATAGTTAACCTCCTGTAATAGGCGAAAAGGTAAAGATTGCATCTTGTTCTTTTAATATGAAGTCTGCTCGCTGTTGGCGAGGCACGAACACCTCGTTAACAGCGGTTGCCACGAGTGAAGGATCGGGCTCTTGACCTGCTTCTTGTTGTAATAACTCAATAAGCTGGGCTAATTGGATGCCTGCGGGAAGTTGTTTATCTTCACCATTTACTTTTACAGTGATCATTTTAAATCTCGCGTTAGGATTGAGCAAGCATAGGTAGATTAAAGGCTGTCTCAATTGCTTCCTCGATCATGGCCGGCGCAATCATCCAGCCGTGTCTAAAGAGGCCGTTGATTCTGCTGAGGCCTTGTTCAGTTTCAATACGTGGAAAGTTATCCACTAATGCGGGACGTAAATTAGTCTCGGTATGAATAATTCTACCCTCAGATAGGCCAGGTAATACACTATGTGCCGCTGCCAATAATTCGACCGTTGTGCGTACGCTAACTGGCGATCTGTCTTCACTTTCAATAGAGCTTGCACCAATGACAAATAGATTGTTTTGGCGCGGTACGATATACACATGATAACGTGGATGCAATAAACGTAGCGGTCTATTTAATTCTACTTCAGGTGCTTGTACCCAGAATATCTCGCCACGCACGCCACGCACATTTTGACATGAAATCTCTGTCGGGTGAGGGTGTTTAAGGCGTCTGGCACCTACGCCACGCGTATCAAAAACCCAATCGAATTGACGCTTTTTATCACCAATGACTAGTTCACCTGGATGCAGTTCTTTAACTGCAGTACCCCAGTGCCAAGTCACTTCCCTAGCATCAGAACATAAGGTCTGCATGGCGAGGGTTGTGTCAACTTGCCCCTCAAAAGGTAAATACCACGCGTGAGAAGGACCCTGTACCGACGGCTCAAGCTCTTGTAATTCCCTAGTTGAGATGGCTTTAGGTTGATCGTCAGGATTAGGTGACTTGCGTTCTAGCATAGTGATCATTTGTGAGGCAGCGCCTTCGTCACCTTTGTGCGCGAGCATAAGACTGCCTTTGAGGCTTAAATCGATTTTGTTGTTGCAAAGCTTGGCGACATCAGCCCATAGTTCGAGAGAGCGTTGGCCGAGTTTATAGACATAATCGTCACCCGTATCCATTTCTGCCAAAGGACAGAGCATACCTGCTGCGGTCCAACCGGCAGCGACGCGTGCATGAGCGTCTGGTGCTGGATCAAAAACCTCTACCTGATGGCCATGAGTTGATAGGGCATAGGCCAATAAACGTCCGGCTAGACCGGCACCTGCGATTCCTATTTGCATATATATGTCGCTTCAAATTAACGTAACACTAAACCTTTCATTATATCGTATGGGATGTGCAATGGTACACTAATACCTTTTATCTTGATGTAGGTTAAGGTGTTATCAGCAAAGGAAGTTTTACGACACGTATTTGGTTATGAGGAGTTTCGTCCAGGTCAAGAAGCTATTGTCGAACATTTAATTAGTGGCGAGGATGCGCTGATTCTAATGCCGACGGGTGCCGGTAAATCGCTTTGCTATCAAGTGCCTGGTTTAGTGAGGGCCGGAGTTGCTGTCGTTGTTTCACCGTTAGTTGCTTTGATGCATGATCAGGTTGATGCTTTACGTGTCTTGGGTGTTAGTGCCGTTAGTTTACAGTCAGCGATGAGTTGGGAAGAGGTCAAGGCCGCAGAAAGTGCTTTGTTGCGTGGTGAGATTAAGTTTTTATACGTATCACCAGAGCGTTTTGAAAATCCTCGTTTTTTACGTTTATTAGATCAACTGGACATTGCCTTATTTGCAATTGATGAGGCACATTGCGTATCACAGTGGGGACATGACTTTAGGCCCGCCTATTTGGATTTATCTATTTTGCCAGAGTGTTGGCCTGAGGTACCGCGTGTTGCCTTGACCGCGACCGCGACTGCATTAACACGAGATGAGATTGTTGAACGTTTGCATCTTCAGAATGCAAGGCAGTTTATCAGTAGCTTTGAACGTCCTAATATCCGCTATGAGGTGGTAGAAAAAGACAAGGAAAGACAGCAGTTACTGAGTTTTATTAATCGTCAGCATGCCGGTGATTCGGGCATTGTTTATTGCTTATCCAGACAAAAAACTGAGGGTGTCGCCGCTTTTTTACAAAAAGCAGGTGTTAGAGCGCTTGCGTATCATGCAGGATTGAGCGCTGAAGAACGCCATGAAAATCAGCGAGTTTTTCAGCAAGAGGATGGGGTGGTGATCGTATCTACAATTGCCTTTGGGATGGGTATTAATAAACCGGATGTGCGTTTTGTTGCGCATATTGATATTCCACGCTCGATTGAGGCCTATTACCAAGAAACCGGTCGTGCAGGACGTGATGGTTTGCCGGCAACCGCTTGGTTGGCTTATGGGCTGCAAGACTTAATGCAGCAGCGTAAATTGATTGAGGGCTCTAATGGTGATGAGGCGTTTAAGGGGCGTTCTTCTGATGCACTAAATGCGATGTTGGCTTTTTGCGAGGCATCTTCCTGTCGACGTCAACGCGTTTTAAGTTATTTTGGTGAAGAAAGTCAGTCTTGTGGTAATTGCGATATTTGTGCCTATCCACCTACATTGTGGGATGCGACAGTGGCATCTCAAAAGCTTTTGTCGACGATTTATCGATTGCGTAAAGAGTATGGTGAATTTAGTGGTGCCAAGCATTTAATTGACATTTTGCATGGTAAAAATACTGATAGAGTGATGCAGCAAAAGCACGATAAGATGACGGTGTTTGGGATTGGCCGTGAGCTAGATGAAGCCCAATGGCGCGGTTTAATTCGTCAGTTGTTAGCTGCGGAGTATTTGGAAATGCAGTCCGAGGGGTTTCGGACAACTTATTATTTAGCTAAGAAAAGTCATGATGTTTTGTTGGGCAAAAAAAAGCTGCGCCTAAGGCAAATTGAACCCCTCAGTAAGTCACGCTCTAATAATCAAATGCCATCACAAAATCGAGCGATTTTTGACCTCTCAGCAGAGGATGCCAAGCTCTTTGATAGCTTAAAGCAATGGCGTCTTGAAGAGGCGAAAGCCAGCGGGGTACCGGCTTATATCGTTTTTAGAGATGTGACCTTATACCAATTGACGCTTAAGAAGCCACAAAATATCGAGGAGTTAGGACAGGTAGAGGGGATTGGTGATAAGAAAATCGCCACCTATGGTGAGTCTATTTTAGCATTACTAAAATAGACTTGGTGCGTCAGGGTCTGCAGATATGTTGAGGCTGCTAGGAGCTCTTAGGCCTAAATGCTGCCATGCAACGGCAGTAGCAATACGACCACGTGCTGTACGTTGTAAGTAACCATTTTGAATCAGATAAGGTTCAATTACATCCTCAATCGTATCACGCTCCTCGCCAATCGCGGCGGCTAGATTGTCAACACCGACAGGCCCCCCAGAAAACTTATGGATAATGGTTTCAAGAAGTTTACGGTCCATTAAGTCCAGACCTATCGGATCAACTTCTAACATGCTGAGGGCAGCCTTGGCGGTTGCCTCATCAATCAAGCCATTATTACGCACATCGGCAAAGTCACGGACTCGTCGTAATAAGCGATTGGCAATTCGTGGTGTACCTCGTGAGCGCTTAGCAATTTCCAAGCTACCGGCTGGAGCGATTTCTGCGTTGAGTAAATTAGCGCTGCGACTAATAATCTGTTGTAACTCCTCGCTGGTATAAAACTCTAAGCGTTGGATAATCCCAAAACGGTCTCTTAACGGATTGGTCAGCATGCCGGCACGCGTGGTTGCACCAACTAGGGTAAAGGGCTGCAGGTCGATTTTGACACTACGCGCAGCGGGTCCATCACCAATTAAGATATCAATTTGGAAGTCTTCTAGTGCAGGGTAAAGAATCTCTTCTACCACTGGAGATAAACGATGAATTTCATCAATAAACAGTACATCGTTTTTTTCTAAGTTGGTCAGTAGAGCAGCTAAGTCACCGGCACGCTCCAGTACTGGACCAGAGGTTTGGTGCATTTGTGAGCCCATCTCATTGGCAATAATGTGCGCGAGTGTCGTTTTACCCAAGCCCGGTGGGCCAAAGAGCAAGACATGGTCCAGAGCCTCATTGCGACGAGTTGTTGCTTCGATGAAAATTTCCAGTTGCTCACGGGCGCGACGTTGACCGGTATAGTCAGCTAAGCGCTTGGGTCGTAAGGCACGTTCTACCGAATCCTCCGCACTAGACGCTGATTGAGCGGAGACGATACGAGTATCGGACTCAGATTGTGTGCTTAAATTGTCGGAAAAAATCGCCATAAAACCTTCTAATTAACAACTATTTGGATAAGAGCTTGAGTGCTTGCCGAATGCCTTCGGTCACATCAATGGATGGGTCTAGCTCTTTGAGCACCTTTTGTAGCTCGCGCTCAGAATAACCTAAGGCCATCAGTGCATTGGCAATGTCCTGACGTTGAGAAGCAGGACTTGCGGCAGTTGATGTGGACGTAGGGGCAATAGCACCTAATTTACCACGTAATTCTAAAATAATGCGTTCAGCGGTTTTTTTGCCAATACCCGGTATTTTGCAGAGTAAGTTTAAGTCATCTTCTTCGACCGCAAGTGCTAGTTGTTCGGCGCTAATGCCGGACAGAATAGCAAGACCGGTACGCGGTCCGATGCCGGTGATTTTAATTACGGTTCTGAATGTCTTGCGCTCAGCATCATTTAAAAAACCATAGAGTTGCTGAGCATCTTCGCGTACCACAAAATGGGTAAACAGAGTAACTTCCTCATCAAGAGCAGGTAACTCATAAAGATCATTCATTGGTACCTGTACATCGTAACCAATGCCGTTCACATCAACACAAATTAATGGTGGTGATTTTTCAATAATCTTGCCGCGTATACGACCAATCATTTATTACTCCGAAATGAAGATTAACCAATTAGGCGCCTATTACGAATACGGTGTTTAACCGTTAAGGTGCTTTTTTGATGTGCTTGTAAGCGTTGAGAAAGAGGTGCTGCGTGGGCATGACAAATAGCACATGCCAAGGCATCAGCAGGGTCTGGTGCGGGTAAGGCGTTGAGTTTTAAGATATATTGCACCATGGCTTGTACCTGCTCTTTTTGTGCATGACCACGACCGACCACGGCCTTTTTAACTTGTAGTGCAGTGTACTCGGAAACGGCTAGGCCTTTTTGTGCCAAACTGAGCATGGCAGCGCCACGTGCATGACCGAGTAAGAGGGTGGATTGAGGATTCGTGTTAAGGAAAACCTTTTCAATCACTGCAACGTCAGGTTTGTAATTGTCAATCACTTCGTATAGATGGCTGCTAATATCTCTCAGTCGCTGATAAAGTGCTTGTTCTGATGGTACCACGATGGTGCCGCTAGCGACGTAGCTTAGCTTGGCACCATCGTGATCAATGAGACCGAAGCCCGTATTTCGAAGTCCGGGGTCAATGCCCAAAATTCTCATTAATTTTCAGGCAATACTAGTGGCGGAAGTGACGCATTTTGGTGAAGATCATGGTAATGCCATGCTCATCAGCGGCTGCGATGACCTCATCGTCACGTATGCTACCACCTGGTTGAATTACGCAGTTTGCACCGGCTTCAACCACGACATCTAAACCATCACGAAACGGGAAAAAAGCGTCAGAGGCGACTGCTGTGTCCTTTAATGTTAAGCCATTGGCTTCGGCCTTAATAGAGGCAATACGAGCTGAATCTAAGCGACTCATTTGGCCAGCACCTACGCCCATTGTCATGCCGTCAGCGCAGAATACAATAGCGTTAGACTTAACGTAGTGGGCTACTTGCCATGCAAACAATAGATCCTTCATTTGCTGCTCACTTGGTTGCTTCTTAGTGACGACTTCAATTTGGGTTGGATCTAATGGTGTCAAATCAGGTTCTTGAATTAACCAGCCACCACCAATACGTTTTGCATCAAAGGCGTTACGACCGTCGCCGCTTGGAATGGCAAGTACGCGAACGTTCTTCTTATTGGCTAAGAACTCTAAAGCGTCTTTGCTATAAGAAGGGGCTAATAGCACCTCTAAAAATTGCTCGCTAACCGCTTGAGCAGTCGCTAAGTCTACCTCACGATTAAAGGCGATAATACCCCCGAAAGCAGAGGTAGGGTCAGTTTTAAAGGCTTTTTGATACGCTTGTAAAGGACCTTCGGCCATGGCTACACCACAAGGGTTGGCGTGCTTCACAATGACGCAAGCAGGTACTTTAAATGAACGTGAACATTCCCAAGCAGCATCAGCGTCAGCGATGTTGTTGTAAGAAAGCTCTTTGCCTTGGAACTGCTTATAAGTGCCTAATAAGCCCGTACCTATCTTGTTATCGACGTAGAAAGCTGCGTTTTGATGTGGGTTCTCACCATAGCGCATGGCTTGGTGTTGCTGCATTTGTACGGTGATAATGCTAGGCCATTCTTTTCTGGTGGGTGTTTCATTTTGAGCGGGTTCAGCATCCTCTAGACTGCTTAGGTATGCTGCAATAGCACCATCATAAGATGCTGTATGTGCATAAACCTTAGTGGCTAAACGCAAGCGTAATCCATAAGAGGTTTCGCCGTTAGCATCTAACTCACTAAGTACTGCGTCGTAGTCCTGTGGGTCGATAATGACGGTGACGCCACCTTTGTCTGTGCCATGATTTTTAGCTGCAGCGCGAAGCATGGCTGGGCCACCGATATCGATATTTTCTACTGCATCAGCAAATGAACAATCAGCTTGGTCAATGGTCTGCTGGAATGGGTAAAGGTTAACTACCAACAAATCAATGGCGTCAATGCCGTGTTCAGCGATAGTGCTAAGGTGATTTTCATCATCGCGTCGAGCGAGCAGGCCACCATGCACTTTTGGGTGCAGTGTTTTAACACGACCATCTAAAATTTCTGGTGAACCAGTGTACTCGGCTACCTCGGTAACTTTAAGGCCCGCTTCCTTAAGAAGCTTAGCGGTGCCGCCAGTGGATAAGAGCTTAACGCCACGAGTAGCAAGTGCTTTGGCGAAGTCAACTATACCTGTTTTATCGGATACCGAGAGAAGTGCTGTGATTTGTTTCATAGTTTCTGCTTAGTTAATGATTTGATAGGAAATAAGTTTTTTGCGTAAGGTGTTGCGCGTAATACCCAACATTTCCGCAGCTTTGGATTGGTTAAACTGGCTTTTTTCCATGACCTTTTCGAGGGTGGCTTTTTCGACGCATTGCATGACCATATTCCAGATTTGGCTAGCGTCCGCTTCGTCACCTAAGGTGTCAAAATAGGCTTCTAAATGAGCCTGTACGCAATCGTGTAATGGTGGTGTTTGGGACTGATTACTCATGATGGAAAATCTTTAATTATCAGCTGATTAATTTGTTATAGGTTTGTGTTGATCGATGCTTTAAGTAAAGCGAGGGTTTAAGCAAAGGCGCTTAATTCAAGCTCTGCTTGTTGGTCAAACCACTCGGCTAAGGCTAGGCTTTGTTGTTGACAAGACTCGATTGTGTTTAAATGGCGACGTAGCGTATCACTGCGTTGAAAACGGCTGAGATACCAAGCAATATGCTTACGTGCAGTACGGACTCCCGTATGAGCACCGTAAAATTGATAATGCTCCTCTAGGTGCTCTAATAGCACCTCTTTCATCTCAGAAAGAGTAGGAGGTTCAAGCAATTTACCAGTCTTTAGGTAGTGGTTAATCTCTTTAAAAATCCATGGGTTACCTTGGGAGGCTCGGCCAATCATAACGGCATCTGCACCCGTATAGTCTAGCACCTGCTTTGCCTTTTGAGGGGTATCAATATCACCATTAGCAATTATAGGTATTTTAACAATTTTTTGTACAGCAGAGATGGTCTTATACTCGGCCTCACCTTGATAAAAATCACATCTGGTGCGTCCATGAATGGTGAGAGCGCTAATTCCAATGTTTTCGGCGAGTTTCGCAATGTCAGGTGCGTTGATATTCTCTCTATCCCAGCCAGTACGGATCTTAAGTGTAACCGGTACATCATAAGGATGACA
This sequence comes from uncultured Oligella sp., assembly GCA_947632105.1. Taxonomy (GTDB): domain Bacteria; phylum Pseudomonadota; class Gammaproteobacteria; order Burkholderiales; family Burkholderiaceae_B; genus Oligella. Next base: position 47,790 of record CANROD010000008.1, read on the forward strand.
GGCCGCTACGACTGCCTCTAAAATTCGTGCAACTAGTTCTTTGTCACGCAAAAGGGCAGAGCCTGTGGCTACTTTACAGACCTTTTTGGCTGGGCAGCCCATATTGATATCGATGATCTTGGCACCTTTTTCAATATTAAAAACGGCTGCTTGAGCCATCATGTCCGGATTAGCACCAACAATTTGTACGGCAATAGGGTCGATTTCACCATCGTGATTCAGGCGACGAGATGTTTTGACGGTATCCCAAAGCTGTGGATTGCTGGCGGCCATCTCGGAGACGGCATGCCCCGCCCCTAAGCGCTTACAAAGACGCCTGAAGGGTCTATCAGTCACGCCTGCCATGGGTGCGACAAAGATATTATTGGGTAACTGCCAAGAACCAATCTGCATAACTAATTAATAATATTACGAAATTTTATAATATGATGTAAAATTGAGCGAGTATTATAACGCCCATTGGCCTTATAAGTATTTTTGTAAAAGTTTTTCTCTTAATATGAATTTAACACTTGCTCAATGGTTGCAACCATGGGAGTTTTCTCCAACCCTAATTATTTGTTTTTTGCTATCCGCTTTTTTGTTTATTAGAGGTAGTCGCAAAAAGCCTATTAATGCCTCTCGACAGATTTTGTTTTGGTCGGGTTGGATTATGCTGTATTTATCTATGCATACTCATCTGGATTATTATGCCGAGCGCGTGTTTTTTATCCACCGTGCGCAGCATTTAGTGTTGCATCACTTAGCGCCGTTATTGATTATGCTATCTTATCCAGGCCAGGTGATGCGAGTTGGTATGACTCGCAGTATGCGCTTGCGATTGCAGCAGTTTAATCAAACGGTCTTTGGTCAATCGTTGATTTATTGGTTGACTCATAAAATATTTATTCCGTTTTTATTTGTTTTTCTTGTCATTATTTGGTTATTTCCGACGGTTCAGTTTTATTCGATGTTAAATGTCGATATTTACCGTTTTATGAACTGGTCGGTGGTGGTGAGCGGTTTTCTCTATTGGAATTTGATTGTTGACCGACGCCCATATTATCCACCGATGACTACTGCTAAAACAGCAGCGGGCCGTTGGTGCCAACGACGTGTACTGCCTGGTAGCCCGGCGGTGATGTCACCATTAGAGCGCGTGTTATCGCCGGTGTTTACTATGGCACCGCAAATTGTCGCTGGTGCGTTTATCGCTTTTTCATCGACTGATTTATATCCACTTTTCGAAATTTGCGGGCGGGCTTTACCCATTACGGCTGCTCAAGACCAAGGTTGGGGTGGTTTGATTATGTGGGTGCCAGCGGGAGCGGTTGAGACCTTCGGTATCCTAGTGGCGGCTATGAACTGGGGGCGATTACATGCACAGGGTCGGATCTACCATAAGAAAGATGAACTGATTTACCCAAGTAGACAGGTCAAGTTAGCTTAGTTAGGACAACAAAAATAAACGCCATCATCGAGTGTCGAGATGGCGTTTGTTAGTTGGTAATCAGAGCAAACTAAGCTGAAGCTTGAGATTTATCAATTGTTGTAGGTTTAGGATGGCTTGCGGCATCTTCAAACTCATAATGAGCGCCACAGTAGGGGCAGGCTGCCTCACCAGTATCAGTTACGTCTAAAAACACACGTGGATGCATACTCCATAGTGGGGCCTTTGGTCCAGGACAATAAATAGGTAGATCTTTGGCATCAACCTTAATAACTTCAATTTGATTTTTTGCAGGCATGATTTCCTCCAGAATTTCTATGTGCAAATATTGTACCCTTAAGGTTGTCAATTTGTGTGTTTTTACTTTAAAAGAATTCTTTTACGGTAAATTAAAATCAGCTTTTTTACTAATATCTGGTGCTGAGTGTTGCTTGTAGTAAAATATCAAATTACGTCAAAAGAATATATAAAGAAATAGGTATTACATATCAATATGCAGAGTCATTTAGGCAATAACAACAATAATAATTTAACAACTTCCGATACTGAGCGGGCGACTGTCGGTACGGAATTAACTTTTAATGAATTCGGCTTACACCCAGATCTATTAAAGACCATTACTAAAAGCGGTTACACCACGCCGACGCCTATTCAATCTCAGTCTATCCCTGCGGTATTATCGGGTCGTGATGTGATGGGTGCGGCACAAACCGGTACCGGCAAAACAGCTGCTTTTACCTTGCCAGTGCTTCATCGTATTATGCCTTTTGCCAGTCACAGTACATCACCGGCTCGTCACCCAGTAAGAGCATTGATTTTGACGCCGACGCGTGAGTTGGCAGATCAAGTAGCAGAAAATGTGGAGCGGTATTGTAGTACCTCTGCGTTACGTTCGACTGCCGTGTATGGTGGGATTGATATTCGCCCTCAAAAAGAGATGCTGCGTCAAGGTTGTGAATTGTTAATTGCTACGCCAGGTCGTCTACTAGATCACTTAGAGCAAAAAAATGTCAATCTCAGCCAGGTAGGTGTGTTGGTACTTGATGAGGCGGATCGTATGCTTGATATGGGGTTTATGCCTGATTTAGAGCGTATTGTGCAATATTTGCCAAAGCAGCGTCAAAATCTACTTTTTTCAGCGACTTTCAGTCCAGAAATTCGTAAATTAGCACGTACTATGTTGGTTAATCCAGTAGAGATTACCGTTGCCAGCAAAAATCAAACAGCAGATACTGTGACTCAGTTGGTCTATCAGGTTGCTGAAAAAGACAAAAAAGCTGCCTTACTTTATCTGTTAATGACTCAGTACACGAAGCAGGTGATTGTCTTTGCTAATACCAAGATAGAGGTTAATCGTTTAAGTCGTTTTCTAACACAAGAGGGCGTGTCGGCTGAAGCAATTCATGGTGATCGCTCACAATATGAGCGTACTCGTACCTTAGAGGATTTTAAGGCGGGTAAAGTACAGGTGTTGGTGGCAACGGATGTAGCGGCACGGGGTTTGGATGTGGCCGGATTACCTTGCGTTATTAATTATGATTTGCCATTTAACCCTGAAGACTATGTGCATCGTATTGGTCGTACTGGTCGCGCCGGAGCCAAGGGTAAGGCCATTGCTTTTTATAATAAGGCAGAGGATGAGCAGCTCTTAGATAATGTACAGCAATTGATAAAAACTGATTTTAAGGTAGAGCGCCTAGATATTCCAGATCTTTTTAAAGATAGGGCAGTAGAGCAGCCTCGTCGCTCTTATCATCAGCAAAGAAAGCGTGAGAGTCTTGACGCGTTTTTCTATAAACCTTATGAGCCTGATATTGGCGGGGCTGCGACCGAAGCGCTAGCTAAGAACGTCGCAGACGTTTACGATAGACAAGACGAGCCGATGCTGGCTGTGCTGCTTGGCGGTGGGCGTAAGTCTAGCGTCGAGGATAAATAGAGGCTCTACTAGCGACAGCTTTAAAGGTTGTCAGCAGTCTCTTCTAAAAGAACACTGATGGGGCTTGGCCCCTCATCACTATCAACCGAGTAACCATCCTCGGTGTTCAAAATCATGCGTTCAAGGTGACCTATATAGGGCAACATGGTGCCGAAAAAAAGGTTTTCACCTGCCTCTTGGATCAGAATGGTAGGAAAGTTCTCTACGTCTAAATCATCCAGTAGAGAGCTATCGTCCTCAATATCTACCCATAAGAATACCTGTTCGGGAAACCGTTCACTTAACTCCCTAAAAGCATCTAAATAGCTCTCACAGGTTCGACACCAAGCCGCACAATAGCAGACAACAATACGCTGATTGTTGCCTGCTAGTGCTTGTTGAATTTCTTTTATTTGCTCAAAAGGTTTTATAAAAAATGACATAGATAACCCGTAAAATAGAGGCGATTTGCTAAACTTCTATTAATATTTAGTCATTGAAGTTATACATTAATAAGTAATAACAGTCTATTATGGCGCATAAATTTAGTTGATATGCCACAAACTCGTAGGGAGCTTTTATGTCTAAATCTAGAAAATTCGGTTTGATTATTGTTGGAGATGAGATTTTATCTGGTCGTCGTCAGGATAAGCATTTAAGTAAGGTGATTGAGTTGCTTAGTGAGCGTGGCATGGAGTTGTCTTGGGCGCGTTTAGTTGGTGATGATATGGATGAGTTGGTTCGTATCTATAAAGAGAGCTTTGCCAGCGGGGATATCGTTTTCTCTACCGGTGGGATTGGTGCGACACCCGATGATAAAACACGAGAGGCCGCATCTAAGGCATTAGGTGTGCCAATGGTTTTACATCCTGAGGCTGAGGCTTTGATCATGGAGTATGTGGTTAGTAGAGCATCTATCGGCAAAATTGATCAGGACATAGGCGCACCTGAAAATCAGCGACGCTTAGCGATGGGTGTTTTTCCGGAAGGTGCTGAGATCGTGCCGAATGCTTTTAATCGCATACCGGGCTTTTTTATTAAGGATCATACCTTTGTGCCTGGTTTCCCTGAAATGGCATGGTCTATGTTTGAGTGGGTGCTTGATAATAAATACCTAGCACTTCAAAATAACCCGACTAAGTCCTTGGCGGTTAATGTCTATCACTTGCCTGAGTCACGTATTGCGCCTTCTTTAGAGGAGATTGAGGCGTGTTGGCCTGATGTTAGTACTTTTAGTTTACCTAAGATGTCGACTGCTAATGAGCCTGGCTATATTGATCTCGGTGTGCGCAGTAAGAATGAAGAAGCGCTTAAAGCGGCTTATGACTTTCTACGCGGTGAGGTTTTGCGTGTAGGTGGTCGTTTCAGTTATTAACATGAATTATTGATCTGTGTTTGGCAAGAGGAGCTGAGTATTACGTTATGTCTGATGAATCCCCGAAGTATTCCATCCAAGTATTGGAAAGAACCCACTTGTTGATGGACCTACTTGCTCAGTCGTCGAGTTCTTTGAGCTTAAAGGAGCTAGCCGCTAGAAGTGGGTTAAATATTTCTACTTGCCATCGTATTTTAAATGATCTAGTTATTGCTCAGTTCGTAGAGCATTTACCAGGTGGGCGTTATCAATTAGGCTTGCGCTTATTGGAGTTAGGTAATTTAGTAAAAAATCGATTAAATATCCAGGAGTTGGCCTATCCGCAAATGCAAGAGTTACATAGAAAAACCGGTGAGACGATTAATTTATCGATTAAGCAAGGCAATGATATCGTCTACATTGAACGCTGTTGGAGTGGGCAATCCGGCGTCCATGTGGTGAGACCTATTGGGGGGCGTGCGCCTTTACACTTGACTGCGGTTGGTAAGTTGTTTTTAGCCGATTTGGATGCGGTGGAACTGTTAAGCTATGTCCATAAAACAGGGATTCCTGCGAGTACGTCAAAGAGTGTTAATGAGTTTGAACGGCTAAAAAATGAATTAGCTGCCATTAACCAACAGGGGTTTTCTATTGATAATGAGGAGTTAGAAGAAGGGGTGCGTTGTTTAGCTGCGGCAATTTTTAATGAGCAAGGTAAAGTGGTTGCCGGTCTCTCTCTTTCTGCTCCTGCCCAACGGATTCAATACGTTTGGAGCCAAGACCTTAGACGTGCAGCTAAGGATATTTCTCGTGAGCTAGGCTGCCATCTTTAAGGTTTTATAATGCTAATTGGTTGATAAATAAGAAGTTTCTTTTATACAACTATTTTGTGCAACGCAACAAAAGCCTTGACAGAGTCAGTTGGTTTTGGAATAATAACAATTGTTGCGTTGCAGCATAAGTGATGAGCCATGTACTGCAACAACACTTGAAGTTTTCAAGTGATTATTAATCTCTCTGTCTCGTACTACTTAAGGAATATATTATGAATAACCAAGTTCAACAGCAATTATTAGAGCGTCAAAAAGAAGCTATCGATACTTTCGTTTCTGTACAAGGTTCTTTGTTCAGCGGTTTCGAAAAACTAGTTGATTTAAACCTTAAAGCTATCAAAGGCGCTATTGCTGAAGCAGCTGATCAAACTCAACAAGTTGCTGAGTTAAAAGACCCTCAAGAAGCTGCTAGCTTCGTTACTGCTATCGCTCAGCCTAACGCTGAAAAAACTGTTGCTTTCTCTCAGGACGTTTACGCTATCATGAACGACGTAAGCAAAGAGTTAATCAAATTAACTGAAGAGCAAGTAGCTGACTCTCAAAAGAAAATGGAAGAAGCGTTAGAGCAATTCGCTAAGAATGCTCCTGCAGGTTCTGAAAGCGCTATCGCTTTACTAAAATCTAGCTTTGCTACTGCTAGCAACGCGTATGATTCCATCAACAAAGCTGCTAAACAAGCTGCTGAAGTTGCGCAGAATAATTTGACTGCTGCTACTAGCGCTACATTAAAAGCTACTGAAAATGCTACTAAAGTAGCTAAAACAGCTGCTAAGACTGCTACTACAGCCACTGCTGCTAAGTAATGAGTGGTTATCGCTTAAAGTGTATCTTTAGGCGATAGCAGAAAATTAAAATGCCATTGGTTTAATTTACCAATGGCATTTTTATTTGCAATTGCTTTGCGTTAAAGGCCTGTCGCTTTGATGGCGTTAACGCAGTCTTTCACTAGATGTGGCCCTTGGTAAATTAATCCAGTGTAAATTTGCACTAAATCAGCACCGGCTTCGATTTTTTCAACGGCATGGTGACCATGGCTAATACCACCGACACCAATAATAACAGCATCTGGACCTAAATGCTGACGTAGGGTTCTAATCACTTCTAATGACAGGGCATGGACTGGTGGGCCTGATAACCCACCTGCTTCATTAGCATGTGTTAAACCTTTTACATAGTCTCTGCTGAGAGTAGTGTTAGTTGCAATCACACCGTCTAGTTGATGTTCGCGCACAATATTGGCAATGGCTACGCATTGCTCTCCGCTAATGTCTGGGGCGATTTTTAAGAGTATTGGTACTTTAATTGACTGAGCCTGAGCCAATATTTCTCGTTCCTCTACTAGTGATCTCAATAAACGATCGAGTTCATCTTCGCCCTGTAGAGAGCGTAGATTCGCTGTGTTGGGGGATGAAATATTGATCGTAATATAATCAGCATGGGCATAGACGGCACGTAAGCCGATTAGGTAATCATCAACTGCGTTTTCAATGGGTGTTACTGCATTTTTACCAATGTTTAATCCTAAAATACCACCACGATCTCTGTAGCTATGCTTTTGTACATTGGCTAAGAAGGTATCGAGGCCTTGATTATTAAAGCCCATACGATTGATGATGCACTGTTTTTCAGGGATGCGGAAGAGGCGAGGTTTAGGATTGCCATCTTGTGGTTTGGGCGTGACTGTACCGACTTCAATAAATCCAAATCCCATGGTACCTAGGGCATCAATATACTCCCCATTTTTATCTAAACCTGCCGCTAAACCGACTGGATTTAAAAACGTCAATCCCATGACTTTTTTGGGGGTTTGTGGCACCTTCATTGCTAGACAGTTTTTTAATAAGCGATGATGGGACGCTCTATTCAAGCTGTTGAGAGTTTTATTATGTGCTTCCTCTGGGTCCAAGCGAAAAAGTAGTGGACGAAACAAAGGGAACAGGTTGATTTTTGAAAGCATGACATGCGTCCTAACAATAATAATTAACAATTAACCTTGATTATAGGGAATCCATTTGCCGTCAAGGAAGATCTCGGCTGGTTGATAATCCGTTTTATAGTTCAGTTTGCTACAGCCATCGACCCAATAACCTAGATAAAGCCATGGTTTTGAGAGAGTTTTACAGAGTTCTAATTGATATAAAATGCCAAAGTGTCCAAGGCTGTTTTTATTGTTAGTATCATAAAAAGTATAAACTGCTGAGATACCGTCATCACTAATATCGATTAAAGAAACCATCACTACTTGCTTATTACTGTCAAGGTATTCAAGAATCGAGCTATTAACGTTGGATTTTAAAATAAACTTTTTATAGTCTGCTCGGATTTGTTGCTCATCATGCTGCTCTTGGTGGCGTGACTGTTGGTAACGCAGATAAAGTTGGAAATGTTCTTCTTTCCAGTGTCGTGGCAATTGGCGGCATCTTAAGCTTTTGTTTTTATTAATAACTCGTTGAAAGCGCTTAGATAGTTTGAATTTGTTGACGTCGATTCGTAATGATAGACAAGCTTGACAGCTTTGACAGTGAGGTCTGTAAACAAAAACGCCACTGCGCCTAAAACCTTGTCGCAGCATGTCTGCATAATAGACGGCATTGACCTCATCCGGAGGCATCACTATTTGCGAACTGGAGCGTTGGTTTTCCAAATAGCTACACTGATGAGGTGTGGTGAGGTGGAGATTAAAGAGTTTAGTCATAGTTTAGATAATACCCCGCGTAGGCAATGCGGCCAGCAGGCCAGGCCGTTGGAGCGACGATCTCATGGCCTAATGTCTGTAAACAAAGCTCATACTCAGAACGAGGAATTACGTTAGCACCTAAGCTTCTTAGGTAGTCTGAGTCTTGCTGGCAGTCGATAAGCATAATACCCTGGTTGATCAAAAAGTTAACTGCATGAATAAAGGCAATGCGTGAGGCTTGAGGTTGCTTGCTAAACATCGATTCGCCGCAAAAAATACGGCCGATTTTTACACCATAAAGACCACCAATCAGTTTACCATCTTGCCATGTCTCAAAGCTATGTGCTAAGCCTTGTTGGTGTAGGGCGCTATAGGCTGCAATCACATCATCAGAAATCCAGTTGCCGTCAAACTCCTGGGTGCGTTGTGCCGTGGCGCAAGAACTAATAACCTCTTCAAAGCAGTGATTGGTGGTGATTTGTAGAGAAGTATTTGGATCGCTTTCATTCGCGATAATCCGCTTTAACCTTTTTTTAATATTTTTTGAAATATGTAGATTATCAGGAAATAAGACCATGCGCTCTGACGGTGTCCACCATAGGGTGAGCTCTTCATCTACTGGACTGCAAGGGTAGTAGCCGTGATGATAAGCGCGCCATACTAAATTCGCTGTTACCGATTCGCTGACAGCGATGAGGCCGTCAGGCTCGATTAAGGCGTGGTTGCTCGGAGGCAGCTCGCTTTCATCATCAATTAGATAAAGTGGTGTCATTGTCAATTAAAGAGTGTAATTAAAAGGACCGAAATCGCCAGTTTCTAAGGCGCGTACATAATGCTCTAATGTCGTACTGATACTGCGAAAAGCTAAATTATCCCAAGGAATGTCTTGGATATCAAAATAGGCTGCCTCAAGACTTTCAATGCCAGGGTCTAGATGATCGTCGCTAGCTTTTGCTAGGTAATAAATATGTACTTGATTGGTTTGCGGAACATCAATGACGGTAAATAAATCACCAACTTCGGTAATTGCACCAGACTCCTCCACAGTTTCTCGCTTAGCGCCTTCCGCGGTGCTCTCTGTTAGTTCCATAAAGCCTGCGGGAAATGTCCATGTGCCGGAACGGGGCTCGATAGCACGTTTGCAGAGTAGCACTTTGTTTTCGAAGACTGGAATCGTACCAACCACAATTAAGGGGTTGCGATAATGTACAGCACCACAGCTTAAGCAAGTGTCGCGTACCCGATTATCTTCGGGAGGCACAATTTGGCTCAGTTCTGAGCCGCATTGAGTGCAAAACTTTTGCCTGATAGGCGCAGGGAAGAAAAAGGAAGCGTTGTGTTTATTCATGGCTAATTATCTTTATATTTTAGTTTAATTTTAAGGATGTTGCCTCTTGTTTGAGGACCTGCGAGGCTTTGTACATTTGCTTAATAGGGAAGCGCATACTGACATACTCCTTTCCTGATTCTATGGGTGGTGGATTATCCTGACCTTCGAACGGTTTTAAAGTGAGCATGTTATAGACATAATCGATGTTTTTTTCCAGACCCTCAGGGATGTCATCAAACTGAATCATTAAAGGTACCATGGAGTTAATCTGGCTTGCGAGCGCATCAGCCTCTAACAAAATACGATTTAAGCGAATCACGTCTAACTGTCGCTTATCGGGCTCGCTCATCATGCGATTTAGACTGTTAGCAAAAAGTGCATAAGCATCTTGCATTTTTTTGTGGGATAAATGCATCTCTAATAAGGCAGGTTCAGTATGGTCTATTTTACGTTGTTCCTCTGGTAGTTTTTGCAGTATACGTACACAAGCTACGGTGTCATGTAGATAATGATAAAGCGCATCGATGGTGTCGTTAACATATTTTGGTAGCTGATCTTTTTCCCACCAAGGTAGTAAGAAACTGAAAAGAAAGGTGATTGCCGAGGCAATAAGCGTATCGAGTGCACGCTCACCGACTAACCAGTAAAAGCTGGGGGTCAGAAAGTCGAAGCCAATTAAAATATAAACGGTAATAAAGGTTGAGCCTACTCGGAAGTTTTCCTTGATGTAGGTATTGCCTAAAATCATCGCAATAAACATCACAGCCATAATGACGAAGTCATTGCTAGTTATTGCAAATAAAGCAATTGTAATGAGACAGCCAAATAAGGTACCAATTAATCGCCAGCTAGACCTTTGCTGAGTTAAGGTAAATCCTGGACGCATGATGAGGAGTACCGTCACTAAAATCCAGTTAGTGTGGTTACTCAGGTTTTGATAAATATCATTTTCATGCTGAATTAAAAGCAGCAGTGCAGTACCAAGCTGTACAAACAAAACGGCCGCAGTGACTCGCAGGGCATAACGTACGATTGCCGACTTTAAGCCAGCCTTTAGCTGCTTGACTAGCCTTGATGGTGAGTAGTCATTGCTGGTGCGGAACTGCAGTAAAGATGGGCTGATTTTGATAGCTTCCTTCGCGCTAGCTGGAATCTCGTGGCCAATTTGTCTGGGATCGGGTGGGCCTTGGAAGTTCTTAACATAGCGCAGATTATTGCTAATCTCCTCGACATTAAAGTGGGTGTTCCTAAGGCGACGATAAATCTGGATGACTAAGCTGTAAATTTCCGGGTCTTCTTGCTGCATATTTTGTTTACGGAACTGTTCAATCTCAAACTCTAAAGCACGCAACTCAGCCTTGACACTGCTACGGTAGGAAATAGGTTCGTTGCGAATCAGATCTGTAGCGGCGTGATTGAGCGTGGTGCTTAAAATCACTAACGTGTCACGCATAAAGAGTAGAGCATCATGTTCGCCCATCTTTTGTCTAAGGTACTGGTAGTCAGTGTGAGTTGCCACCATATTATCCATGATGGCGGTCATGCGATTAAAGATATTCCATAGTCGAGAGCGTTGCTCGTAGGTTTTAGGGTCATTGCTGTCTGGCAAATGGCGTAAAATCATATCTCTAGCCATTTGCTGAGCTTCAATCATGCGGGATGTTTGGTTGATCAGCTTATAAAAGCTCTTGTCTAAATCACTTTCTACATCGTATAAGCGAGCTCTAGCCAAGACATAATCAGAAGTAGCATATAAGGCAGAGGCTACAATGAAGCGTTGCTCATATTTTCTGAATAAATAGCTCATGCTGACGCTAAAAAACCAGTAGGTGGTGCATCCCAAAAAGGTTAGTGCACTATGAATCATCGCTTGGTCAAATGGCTTGATAAAGTTGTGATTCATTAAAATAGCGAGTAATGCAGAAAAGCTGATAAGCGTTGCTGACTTGCCATAAAAGGCGAGCAGCGTATAGAAAAACACAAGAGTCGTCAGTACTAGCCACGAGATTTGTGGGTAGGGGCCAACTAAATTAATAAAAAAGGTACCGACGCTACATAGCATCAGTGTCACAATCAGCTCATTGCTACGCGCTCGTAGACTATATGCTGAGGCCGGATCAACAATCGACATGCATAAAACGCCGCTGACAAAAGCTACACCATATTCATAATCTTCTAAAAAACCAAAGAAGATCAAAATGGCGATAAATAAGCCTAATGCCTTACGCACACCAAAATACAGCTCTGGGCTGTGAAAAAATTTACTGATGGAGTCCGTCCCGATTTGCACTTTGTGACCACCTAAAAAGTAACATTTCAACTGAAGCTTCTATTATAAACTGTTGTATAGGCTTCGATAGTGTTTGAGCTCGTCAATCAGGTAGTCCCATAGTGCGTTGTGTCGGGACTCGAAATATGTGACTTTTGTTGTGTTTTATCTAATAAAAACAGTGATAATGTCTGGTTGCATTGATTTTTTTTGTGCAATGCGCTAATGTCTTACTTTATGTCTTTTTTTATCGTAAAAGGCATTGGTTTTTATAGACAGTATGTATTCAGTTATCCGCTGATTATTGATGGTAGGTTACAGACCTATCCATTGTGCTATAAACCTAAGTTTAGAAAAAATCTGTCGGATTTTACCACAAGTGGATTCGCAGACTCCGTTTCTGACTTTTATGCATGTTTTATGCGGTGTACAAGCCACTGATGGCCTTGTATTGTGCACTTTAGTTGTTGTGGGTGGTGATTCTCTGTGAGAATTAAAGCGCTGCGATGGCTAGGTGGCACAGCAAGCGTCAATCAATCAGTTGCGTAATGTACTAGTTATGAAAGGAATAAAAATGGAACAATTAACAGGCGCAGAGATTACTGTGCGTTGTCTGGCCGAACAGGGCGTTGAGCATGTTTTTGGTTACCCAGGCGGTGCAGTACTATATATCTATGACGCTATATATCAGCAAGAAAATTTCGAGCACATCTTAGTGCGCCATGAGCAAGCAGCTATTCACGCTGCCGATGCCTATTCTCGATCGTCAAATAAAGTGGGTGTTGCTTTAGTAACCAGTGGTCCTGGGTTAACTAACGCAGTAACAGGTCTTGCTACGGCCTATATGGATTCAATTCCTATGGTGGTTATTAGTGGTCAGGTTGGTACCTCGATGATCGGTGAGGATGCTTTCCAAGAGTGTGATGCAGTCGGTATCACTCGTCCTTGCGTTAAGCATAACTTCTTGGTACGTGATGTTAAGGATCTCGCAGATACCATGCGTAAGGCCTTCCACATCGCGACGACTGGCCGCCCGGGTCCAGTTTTAGTTGATATTCCTAAGGACATTACGGTTAATACAGCTCGCTACGCACCTGCTAAGGGTGAGGTTAAAATGCGTTCGTATAACCCGGTTGTTAAAGGGCATCAAGGACAAATTAAAAAAGCTGTGATGGCTTTGCGTTCAGCTTCTCGACCGATGATTTATGCTGGCGGTGGTGTGGTTTTATCCGATGCTGCAGAGGAATTACGTGAGTTAGTGGATCTCTTGGGTGCCCCATGTACGACGACCTTGATGGCCTTAGGTGGACTCAATGCCAGTCATCCTAATTATGTTGGTATGCCCGGTATGCATGGTACTTACGAAGCTAATATGTCCATGCAAAATAGCGATGTCTTGATTTGTGTGGGCGCACGTTTTGATGACCGTGTGGTCGCTAATCCTAAGCATTTCGGTCAGGTTCAACGCAAAATTATTCATATCGATGTAGATCCGTCTTCTATTTCTAAGCGCGTTAGGGCTGATTTACCAATCGTGGGTAATGTCAAAGACGTACTGCAAGAAATGAATGCCCAGCTACGAGAAATTAATGCTGATGCTCAAAAGCCGGCTAAAAACATTGATGCTTGGTGGTCGCAAATCAATCAATGGCGTGAGCGTAATTGCTTAGCTTATACACAGACTGATCTGATTAAACCCCAATTTGTCGTTGAAAAGCTTTGGGAGGTTACTGAGGGCAAGGCCTTTGTTAGCTCTGATGTGGGACAGCATCAGATGTTTGCCGCGCAGTACTATGGCTTTGAGGAGCCTCGTCGTTGGCTTAACTCAGGTGGTCTGGGTACCATGGGTGTTGGTTTGCCATACGCTATGGGTGCCCAAATGGCTAACTCGGATCCGGATGCTATGTTTGCTTGTATTACAGGTGAAGGCTCTATTCAGATGAATATTCAGGAGCTAGCAACTTGTAAGCAGTACGATTTTACTCCAAAAATTATTTGTTTAAATAATGGTTACCTTGGTATGGTGAGACAGTGGCAAGAGCTGGATTATGAGTCTCGCTATTCTGAATCCTACATGAGCTCTATCCCTGACTTTGTTAAGTTGGCCGAGAGCTATGGTCATGTTGGTATTCAGGTGAGTAAAGTCGCAGATGTCGAACCAGCATTGCGTGAAGCATTCTTAGGTGAGCACAAAAAACGCTTAGTCTTCCTTGATTTCTTAACAGATCGTGAAACCAACGTTTGGCCGATGGTCAAGGCCGGCAAGGGGTTGACCGAGATGCTAATTGACGGTGCTGACGCATAGGGGGAACAGATGAAACACGTAATTTCGATTTTATTAGAAAACGAACCGGGTGCTTTATCCCGTGTTGTTGGTCTGTTCTCGGCGCGTGGCTATAACATTGAGACGTTGACTGTAGCACCGACTGAGGATGCGAGTTTATCGCGTTTGACTATTATGACGAATGGTTCCGAAGAGGTGATTGAGCAGATTACCAAGCATTTAAACCGCTTAGTTGATGTGGTTAAGGTGGTTGATTTGACTGAAGCACCGATGGTTGAGCGTGAGCTTATGCTGATCAAGGTACGCGCAGTTGGCAAAGAGCGTGAGGAGGTTACTCGCTTGAGTGATATCTTCCGTGGTCGTATTGTCGACGTCACTGACAAGACCTTTACCATTGAGTTGACCGGTGTTCAGGAAAAAATCGAGGCCTTTATTGAGGCGATTGAGCCAGGTGCTATTTTAGAAACAGTACGCAGTGGTGTGACCGGCGTAGGTCGCGGTAACCGCATATTAAAAGTTTAGTTTTTATTTTTTTCAAATTATAAGTAGTACAACGAATTTATTAATCAGAGGAAGTTATGAAAGTTTTTTACGATAAAGATTGTGATTTAAGCCTAATTAAAGGTAAGCAAATAGCGATTATTGGTTATGGTTCTCAGGGCCATGCTCACGCTCTAAACCTACATGAGTCGGGCGTAAACGTAACCGTTGGTTTACGTAAGGGTGGTGCTTCTTGGTCAAAAGCTGAAAATGCTGGCTTAAAAGTTGCTGAAGTTGCTGATGCGGTTCAAGGCGCTGACGTTGTAATGATCCTTTTACCGGATGAGAGCATTGCTGAGGTTTACAAAAACCAAGTTGAACCAAACATCAAAGCTGGCGCTGCTTTAGCGTTCGCTCACGGTTTTAATGTTCATTACGGTCAGGTTGTTCCTCGTGCTGATATTGATGTCATCATGGTTGCTCCTAAGGCGCCTGGTCATACTGTACGTGGAACGTATCAGCAAGGTGGCGGTGTGCCTCACCTAGTGGCTGTTTATCAAGACGTTTCTGGTGCTGCTCGTGACGTTGCTCTTTCATACGCTAGCGCTAATGGTGGCGGTCGTGCCGGCATTATCGAAACTAACTTCCGTGAAGAGACTGAAACTGACTTATTTGGTGAGCAAGCAGTTCTTTGTGGTGGTGCAGTAGAGTTAATCAAAGCAGGTTTCGAGACCTTAGTTGAAGCGGGTTATGCTCCTGAAATGGCTTACTTCGAGTGTTTGCATGAGTTAAAGCTAATTGTAGACCTTATCTACGAAGGCGGTATTGCCAACATGAACTACTCAATCTCTAATAACGCAGAGTACGGTGAGTATGTAACTGGTCCTCGTATCGTAACTGAAGAGACTAAGCAAGCAATGCGCGAGTGCTTACACGATATTCAAACGGGTGAGTACGCTAAGAGCTTCATCCTTGAGAATCAAGCTGGTGCGCCTACCTTAATTTCTAAGCGTCGTATCAACGCTGAGTCTCAAATTGAGCAGGTTGGTTCACAGTTACGTGCAATGATGCCTTGGATTGCTGCTAACAAACTAGTAGATCAAAGCAAAAACTAATTGCCATGTTATTTACTGTCTTAGGTACTGGCAGTGCATCCCAACTGCCGGTATATAATTGTCAGTGCTTGGCCTGTGAGCGAGCACTGAAAGACAGTCGTTTTATTAGACGTCCTGCCAGTGCTATGTTACAAATTGGTCAGGACGTTTATTTATTTGATAGCGGTCTTATGGACTTGCGTCAGCGGTTCACTGCTCCAAGAGCTGATGATGTCACTTCTCCTAGGCTAAAAGCCATTTTCCAAACACATTATCATGCTGATCACGCTCAAGGTCTATTAAATTTGCGTTGGGGTGTAGGTGTGACATTGCCGGTCTATGGGCCAGTTGATAGCGAGGGGTTTGCAGATCTATATAAATATCCAGGGATATTAGATTTTTCAACTACGCTACAGCCTTTTCAGCGTATGGAAATTGGGGCTGATGTTGAAATTACTGCTTTGCCTTTGCAGCATTCAAGACCGACTTTAGGTTATTTAATTGAGGTAACGGGCGGCAAAGCGCTAGCCTATTTGACTGATACGGGTGGCTTAGCGCCTCAAGTGATTACGTTATTACGTGAAAAACAAGTTGATTACTTGATTATTGATTGCAGCTTTGATCCTTCTGTGCAGTATCAGTGGCACAATAATCTCACACAAGCTTTAGCACTTGCTCCTCAGATTCAGGCCGAAGAGTTTTATCTCACTCATATCGATCATAGCTTAGACAGTTTTTTAATAAAAAATCCCGAGCAATTAACACATGGTGTGCAATTAGCTCGGGACGGGATGTGCTTTGATTTAGCTTAGGTTTTAAGTTTAGGCACCAAATACACGGTAACGAACTGCTTCGTCAAGAGACTCTTTCTCACCGGCAGAGCTTTCGATACTACCGAATGGCATTTGCGCGCGCAGCACCCAATTGTCAGGTATATCCCAACGCTTAGCAACCTCAGCGTCAATGATTGGGTTGTAGTGCTGCAGTGATGCACCAATATCAACCTCTGCTAAGGCTAACCAAACTGCATATTGAGTCAGGCCGGTAGAGTGCTCAGCCCAAACTGGAAAGTTGTCTGCATAGGGTGGGAACTGCTTTTGTAGGCCGCTGACCGTGTCCTTATCTTCATAAAATAAGACAGTACCTTTGGCATCTTTAAAGCCATTGATTTTATTATCAGTGGGTTCAAAATCACCGTCACCAACAATCACACGTAACGTTTCACGAACGATTTCCCATAAGGCATCATGCTCTTCGTCGAGTAGGATGACGATACGGGAAGATTGGGAGTGGAAAGAAGAAGGTGTTTGATCGACGATATCCTTGATGGTCTTAACAATCGTGTCATTAGATAGGCTGACGTTTTTACCTAAATGGTAAATAGAACGGCGCTTTGCTGCTAATTCATAAAAACTCATGCTGTCTCCAGATGGAAGGGTTAAGTAATAACTTCTGCTTTAATGATACTTATATCGTAAGGGTTAACCATAGCTTATTCAAGTACCAAAGCGCAAATTAACTGTTTCTAAAAGGAAAATAATAGCCAATAGTTATCATTGATTTCATCATGAAAAATTCCGATTAATTAATATGATGTGTTTAATTAACTCGGGCCGGGATGTGTTTTGATTTGGCTTAGGTTTTAAGTTTTGGCACCAAATACACGGTAACGAACTGCTTCGTCAAGAGCTTCTTTCTCACTGGCAGAGCTTTCGATACTACCGAATGGCATTTGTGCGCGCAGTACCCAATTGTCAGGTATATCCCAATGCTTAGCAACCTCAGCGTCAATGATAGGGTTGTGGTGCTGCAATGATGCACCAATATCAATCTCTGCTAAGGCTAATCAAACTGCATATTGAGTCAGGCCGGTAGAGTGCTCAGCCCAAACTGGAAAGTTGTCTGCATAGGGTGGGAACTGCTTTTGTAGGCCGCTGACCGTGTCCTTATCTTCATAAAATAAGACAGTACCTTTGGCATCTTTAAAGCCATTGATTTTATTATCAGTGGGTTCAAAATCACCGTCACCAACAATCACACGTAACGTTTCACGAACGATTTCCCATAAGGCATCATGCTCTTCGTCGAGTAGGATGACGATACGGGAAGATTGGGAGTGGAAAGAAGAAGGTGTTTGATCGACGATATCCTTGATGGTCTTAACAATCGTGTCATTAGATAGGCTGACGTTTTTACCTAAATGGTAAATAGAACGGCACTTTGCAGAAAAATCGTAAAAGCTTATAAACTCTCTGGACAAAATAAAGGTCGATAAAGACTAAAGATATTTAGCTATAAATTTAGAACATATTATGTATGGGAGAGGAGGATCTCTTGAGTTTTATTGAGTTTACTCTTCTAAGAGCACTTAGCATGATATAAAACTGTTATAGCAATATAAGATTATTACTTATGGGCAATAAACTATCGGTGTGTTGCTTAACTATACTTATACAGCTTTAACGATTTTAATTGCTTAGTCATCATATTGATTAATTAGTTGCTAATTTAGTTAGGAATAATGTGCTTAGAGAATCTTGCCTCTTCTGTTACCATTCTAACTTCTAGTTAATCACAGATTTTTTAATTTAATAGGTACTTTCGTGAGCAATCAGTTATCAAAAAACAATCAAAAACGTCCTATCTTAGCTAAAGAAGGGTGGCCATTTATTGGACTCTCTATTGTGTTGGCTATTATTGCTTCGACGATTAATACTTGGATAGGGTTGTTATTTATTATCATCGCGATTTTTGTTATTCAGTTTTTCCGAGATCCCACTCGTCAGGCTCCTCAATCCGAACATCTTGTTTTGTCACCAGCTGATGGTCGGATTGTAGCGGTTGAAGAGGTTGACGACCCTTATGCAAATAGACGTGCTCTAAAGATTAGTGTTTTTATGAATGTCTTTAATGTGCACTCTAACCAAATGCCTGTGACAGGCCGTATTGCTAAAATTGAATATTTCAAAGGTAAATTTGTCAATGCTGATTTAGACAAGGCATCGATTGAAAATGAGCGTAATGCGATTGTTATCGAACGTGCAGATGGTCAGTTAGTAACATCTGTGCAGGTTGCTGGTTTAGTGGCACGACGTATTTTATGTTATGCCACAGAGGGACAAACATTGAGTGCTGCTGATCGTTATGGCTTTATCCGCTTTGGGTCGCGAGTTGATGTTTACTTGCCATTAAGTGCAAAGCCTGTGGTTGCTGTTGGTGATAAGGTGTCTCACACCATTACTGTATTAGCTGAAATGGGGTAGTTTATGTCAGATGAACAAAAAAATCATACACATATGGAGACAGAATCTTCTGTGCATGTGCCAAGGCGAGGTATTTACCTTTTGCCTAATGCCATCACAACTGCTAATTTATTTGCCGGTTTTTTTGCCATTATGCAAGCGATGAATCACCGTTTTGAATGGGCGGCTTTGGCTATTTTTGCAGCGATGGTTATGGATGCTATGGATGGCCGTATTGCTCGGTTAACTAATACACAGTCGTCCTTCGGTGAGCAGTATGATTCAATGGCGGATATGGTGTCTTTTGGGATAGCACCGGCGTTAGTGATGTACACCTACACGCTAGACGACTTGGGCCGTTGGGGGTGGTTGGCAGCCTTTATTTATGTCGCTGGTGCTGCCTTACGTTTGGCGCGTTTTAATAGTAATATTAATATTGTCGATAGTCGTTTTTTTCAGGGCTTACCAAGTCCTGCGGCAGCCGCTTTAACGGCAGGCTTTGTGTGGTTATCAGTAGATAATCGACTACCTATTTCTGGCGCTCATTCTTGGATAGCTTTTTTTATCACTGTATATGCGGGTTTAACAATGATTTCTAATGTGCCGTTCTTTAGTGGTAAGTCTGGTTTTCTTCAAGAGAAGAGATCACCTGTTCTGATTATGACGGTACTCGTTTTGCTCTTCGCTTTATTGATGCTAAATGCACCTCTAGTGATTACTTTAGTGTTTTTGTCTTATACCGTATCCGGTTGGGTGGTGATGTTTTTGCGCTGGCGGAAGGCAAGACGTTTACGTCAACAAAGAGAATAGGTGGATTTGCATAGTTGTGTAGTAGTTAATTTATTGACTTAAGTTAAGTTATTTAGGTGGTTGATTGTAGAAATGTGAATGGTTGTAGAGTTTAAGCAAGCAACCGGCATGATGGTGTTGTCGGCTGCCTGCTTTAGTGGTGGATTAGTGCTAGCTATTAGCAGCCAAAGAAGCAGTAGTCATCATAAAGTGGGTCGGGTCCGGTGTGCCAGTGAGTGAATTGATGACCATCTCGGCCCATATAAATGTGTAACATGCGGTTCCAGTGATTATTTTCTTTGAAACGATAGCTCCAGATTTGCTCACGTTTTTCCCCCAAACCAAGTGTCTCAACCTCTGCGGGTAGGCCAAATTCGCAGAGGACATCCTTATCTGTCCATGTGCCACTATTTAGCTTTTTAAAGTTTTTATCAGTAAGTACAGAGTGGACTGAGCCTTTGAGATTGCCATCAGCTTTTACTTCAGCGCCATAGACATATTGGCCCATAGGCTGTTGGCTCCATACAAGGCGTTTGCCACCGTCAGGGCGATCGCAGAGATAATTAGGTTGCCCCATAATGCGCGTGACATCTGATATGGGGGCGTTAGGGGTAATGTCTCTATAAGTCGTACAGGCAGCTAATGTAGTGATTAGTCCCGCTAGGGTTAACGTACGAACAAAGCGTTTGCCTGATAGTTGATGCTGAGACTGCAGCATTTTAATCACATAATTCATTATTATCTCTTAAAGGGTATTATTTAAAAGGACAAAAGCAGCAAGATTGGCGTATAATATCTGATTCATCTATTCAATGATAATTGCTGATAGCTTATCTTGTTGTATTTAGTTTAGCAGATGTTGTATCACTATTTATAGTCATTAGATAGTTGGGTTTTGTTAGGTTTTACGTTTATTCACGTTGACGGTTCGTCCGTGTCAACGCTTGTATATAAAGGATATATTATGTCAGTAGCAAATATTGATAAAGCAAAAATCGTTTCTGAA
>CANROD010000009.1 GCA_947632105.1 uncultured Oligella sp.
AGTCATTTCGTATTAGCATAGCCTCCAGAACTTTTTCAAATAGTGCAAACAAAAATGCTCTGTATTTTTGAGGTCTAGTTTATCCATTAACTCTGTGCGAGACATTGCACCCAAAAAACACTCCTAAACATACTTTTAAATTTTTACTGACGTCCATAGTTATATCCATGCTCGTGCCCTTGTGAAAAAACTAGTCCCGCTTTTTTTACTCAAAAGAAGTTTTAAACCTCATTTAGCCTTCCCCGACTAATCAAGCACACGGAATTCTTCCCTCAAGAAGAAACCCAAGCCACAGCAACAATGGCCCTTCATGCTATCATTACACATTGATTTTATAAGATATTTTTAACCAATATTTATTGTTTTAGTCACCATCTGATTAGGGGTGGTGGCATAAGTAGAGAAATTTATGCTCCCAGAGCTCCAAGAAAAGCTAACGCTATTAATCCAAGAAACTATTAATAAAATTGTCCCTGAAAATCAGGCACAGATTAAACTTGAGCGCCCTAAACAAGCAGATCACGGTGATATTGCAACCAATATTGCGATGCAATTAGCCAAACCGGCAAAGCGCAATCCACGAGAGCTAGCCCAAGAGGTCTGTGATGCCTTACTTAGCCATCCAGAGGCGCAAGACATTCTTGCCACAGCTGAAATTGCGGGTCCCGGCTTTATTAACTTCAGACTGAAGCCAGAAACACTATGGACAGTTATCAACAAGATTAACACTGAAAAAGAACAATACGGTCACTCCAAAAAGCGTACAGGCCAAAAGGTGATGGTTGAATTCGTCTCAGCTAACCCGACTGGCCCTTTACACGTCGGTCATGCTCGTCAAGCCGCGCTAGGTGATTGTATTTGTCGCCTATTTACAGCTAATGGTGCTGATGTTCATCGCGAGTTCTACTACAACGACGCCGGTAATCAAATCAATGCTCTTGCTTTGAGTGTTCAGGCACGCGCCCGTGGTATTAATCCTGATGACAAGAGCTATCCTGAAGATGGTTATCGCGGTGATTATATTCTTGAAATTGCCAATGACTTTATGGCTAAAAAAACTACCAATGCTGATGGTCAGGATGTAACGGCCAACGGTGATAGCGACGATCTAGATGCTATTCGCCGTTTTGCAGTAGCCTACTTACGTCGCGAGCAAGACCTTGATTTACAAGCATTTAATTTGCGCTTTGATGAGTATTACCTAGAAAGCTCTCTGTATACTGATGGCAAGGTCGAAGAAACTGTTAAGACCTTAACTGACAATGGCCATGTCTATGAAAAAGACGGTGCGCTTTGGTTAAAAACAACTGAGCTAGGCACGGGGGATGATAAAGACCGCGTGATGCGCAAAACTGACGGTGGCTACACCTACTTCGTACCTGATGTAGCTTATCACCGCAACAAGTGGGAGCGTGGCTATCAGCAAGCGATTAATATTCAAGGTAGTGACCACCATGGCACTGTGGCACGTGTCCGTGCTGGTTTACAGGGTCTAGACCTAGGTATTCCTAAAGACTACCCTGCCTATATCTTGCACAAAATGGTCCGCGTCACACGTGATGGCGAAGAGGTTAAGATTTCCAAGCGTGCTGGTAGCTATGTCACCATGCGTGATTTAATCGACTGGGTTGGTCATGATGCTGTGCGTTTCTTCCTAATTCAGCGACGTGCTGATACTGAGTTTACCTTTGATGTAGACTTAGCACTCTCTAAGAGTGAGGAGAACCCTGTCTTCTACGTACAGTATGCCCATGCTCGTATTTGTAAGCTACTGATGGACAGCGCTGATCTTACGCCTCGATTAGCCGAGGCTAATACCAGCCTCCTCACTGCACCTAGCGAGCTGACTCTCTTAAAACGTTTATCAGAACTACCCAATCTAATCGAAATGGCTGCCCGTGAGTTATCACCGCACCACCTTGTATTCTGGCTAATTGACTGTGCCGCAGACTTCCACTCTTGGTATAATGCCGAGCGCATCATGATTGATGATGAGGAGTTAAAATTAGCCCGCTTAAGTCTTGCCAACGCAACCCGTCAGGTAATTGCAAATGGCCTCGACTTACTCGGTGTTAGCGCTCCGCAGAGAATGTAGTTTAATTATTTAGTATTTAAAATTATGGCAGCACCCCGCAAACGTACAGCTAGAAAAACGACCTCTTCACGTAGTCGCACGCCGGCAAAATCAGGACGCAGCAGCTCCTCCTTTGTTGCCATGGGTATTCTTGCGGGCTTAACCATTGCCATACTTTTTTATGCAATTTTTATCCGGCAGGACGCTAATCTGACTAAAGGTAATGCACCACAATATGCGCATACACCAAACCAGACTAACGTCCTCACCCCTTTACCGCCGCGACCGCGCCAAGACTCTGCACCAACCTCGGCTCCTGAATTGACGAGTACCCCTGCACCAACTTCTGCACCTACCGTTGTTCAAACACCAAGCGAGCCGCCACAGAGTATTGCTGAGTCATTAGCTCAACAAAATACGTCACCGCAGCCAACTACGTCTCCTAGCAAAGCTAAAGCCGTGGAAGCTCCTAAATCAACTACACAAACAACGCGCACCAAGCCCACTGCTCCACAACCTAGTATGACCGAGGATACTATCGGTAAGCTGATTGCGCAAAATCAAACGTTGGCACCAGTACCAACTCAAAGCAAATCAGCTCCACCCAAAGATAATGCTGATCATCTAGGTGCATTGATTAGCACCATGCCTTCGGTCGCTCCAAGCAATAGCAACAGTAGCTCTGACACGAGCGCTACCAACAAGATCACAAAAACAACTACTACTGTGAGCAAGCAAAACAGCGTACTTAACGTAGTCCCAGAGAAATCTATTGCTTTAGCTCCTGTACCGACGAAAGAAAGGCCTTTTTACTTACAAACTGCATCGTATAAAACAGAAAATGAGGCCGACGCAATGCGCGCTCAGCTCCTTTTAGCAGGTCATAGCACCGCTAATGTACGTAAGGCCCTAGTCAACAATCAAACAGTTTATCGTGTCCGTATAGGTCCTTATACTTCAAGCAGTGAGTTTGAAAAAACACGAAAAAACCTAGAAGCAGCGAAGTTTAAACTAAGCCCTGTCCGCTAATCAAATCAGCCACAAACGGAACTAATCAACCAACGACAGGTCATTAGTTCTGTTATGAATAACGATGACGCCCTAAACATAGTAAGAACTGGACTAAAGAATATGATGAAATTACGTAATAAATTTTTGGCAACAGCGCTATTAAGTGCAGCTTTTGCAGCACCAGCAGCATTAGCTCAAGATCAAGGCTATATCACTTATCAACAACCACATCCTTCTGGTACCCCTGATAAAGTAGAGGTCTTAGAGTTTTTCTCATACACTTGTGGTCACTGCGCACTCATTGACCCTCTGATAAGCGAATGGAAGCAGACCTTGAGTGATGAGGTTGAACTGGTTTATGTACCGGTAGCTTTTAATGCCTCAATGCAGCCTACACAAAAGTTTTACTACGCAATTGAAGCTTTAGATCGCTTAGACTTGCACTCAAAAGTATTTGATGCGATTCATAAAGAAAAGCAACGCCTCTTTACTGAGGATGCATTAATTGATTGGGCCGCCAAGCAAGGAGTGGACAAGCAACAAATCACTGATGCTATGTCATCTTTTGGCGTTAACTCAAAGGCTAGAAATGCACGTCAAATCACTGACAGCTACCGCATTGAGGGCACACCTTCAATTGCCGTTGGCGGTCGTTATATGACCTCTCCTTCAATGACTGGTACTTACGAAGGTGCTATTAATCAGGCACAAGTACTATTGGATCAAATCCTCGCTGAAAACTAATCTACAGCACTAAAATACTAAAGTATCATCCAAAAACATCGGCTCTACCAAAAGATAGAGCCGATGTTTTGTTATCAAACAACTATCAAGCACCAAAGGCTACTTCATAGGCTTGTTTGAGATCGGCGATTAAGTCATCGACATCTTCTAAACCGATATGTAAACGAATCAACTGTGTCTCACCGCTACGCAACTCATCAGACGCATAAGTGTGAGTAACTAAGCCCGCAGGTCGGACCCATTGAACTAAGCTCTCAAAGCCACCCCATGAGTAGCCAATAAAGAAAATTTCCAACGCATCGACAAAGGCACGCGTCTGCTCACGGCTACCCTTTAATTCAATAGACATTAAGCCATTGGAGCCCTTGCAATCCCGCAGCCATAAATCATGATGTGCATCCCCCTTAAAAGCGGGGTGATAAATCGCCACCACCTCATCCAAGCCAGTCAAATAATCACATACCTTAAGCGCACTTTCAGCATGCTGCTTCATGCGAATCGGCATAGTCCGCACACCTCGGATGGCCAACCATGCGTCATCAGCACTGACGGAATATCCCAAGGCATATTGAGTAGCATTGATACGATTAATTAGCTCCTCACCCTTGACCACCACAGCTCCTAGCATTAGGTCTGAGTGACCACCCACATACTTTGTACCGGCAATAATTGAAATATCAGCCCCCAAATCTAAAGGCGTATAAATTAAACCGCTACCCCACGTATTGTCCACTACAAACGTCAGATTATGCTTTTTGGCAATCTCAGCTAAGGCCGGGAAGTCTAGCATTTCCATTAATAAAGAACCAGGAGATTCTGCATATAAAATCTTTGTACTAGGCGTAATCGCTGCCTCAATTGCTTCATAGTCATGACCACTAACATAACTGCAACTGATACCCATACGCTGCAGCACCGTACCATCCAACTGACGTACCGGACCATAGACATTATCTGTACACACCATATGCTCACCCTGACTGAGCAAGGACAATAAGGTCATACTTATCGCACCAACACCTGAAGATGCTAAGAAGCAGTGCTCACCATTTTCAAGCGCCACAAAAATCTCTTCTAAATCAGCGTGCGTATCTAAGCCCATGCGACCGTAGCTCATCGCTCGTTCACCCTGCATACGTAAAGACTCCGTTTGATCCAACTCATCTAAGCTATGAAAACGAACAGTGCTAGTACGTACCGAAGGAGTGGCCACTGCAGCAACTGGATTATCCTCATCACAAGGCATAGTACCTAGGTGTTGAAGACGGGTGACTAAACTACTCGGTTTTTTCATGAAAATTACTCCAAAAATTCTAAAGGCTTTATACTCAGCAACTTAGCATTAGTACACTTGCTCACAATCGAGCCCTACTAACGTTTATTCATTTTATACTCTTAAAATACTTTAACCAACCGTATTATTTTTATGACCTTTGCTACAGCCCTGTCATTCTTTTTTGCAGCTTCACTCATGGCTCTTTTGCCCGGGCCAGATAATCTTTATGTCATGGCACAATCCTTACGTCAAGGTTGGCGTATCGGCTTTATGCTGATCTTAGGTCTCTGCTCCGGATTAGTTGTGCATACAGGCGTTGTAGCCTTTGGAGCGACCGAATTAGTCACTCGCTATCAGTGGTTTTATATACTGATAAATAGTTTTGGCGCCTGCTATTTACTGTACCTAGCCTACCTGCTCTTTAATGCTGGGCCAATCACCCAAACTCAAAAATCAACTGATATGCTAAAACCTGCTCAGGCCTATCGCCGTGGGGTGATTATGAATATCAGTAATCCTAAGGTAATTATTTTCTTCCTATCGTTTTCACAACCATTTATAAAGGTGGAGCAAGGAAATGTCACGCTACAATATATACAACTAGCGGTTTTAATGATTGTGGCGACAATGCTTGTTTTTGGAAGTATCAGCGTTTTTGCCGATAGTTTGGGGGCTAGTTTAAAAAAATCTGCTCGCGCCCAAATCATCTTTAATCGAGTGAGCGCGAGCATTTTAGTTATCTTGGCAATTTCTTTGCTAGCTAAGCTGTTGATATCGTAAAACGCCCAAAGCATCTTCACTGCGGCTTAACTTACCATCAAAGTACAAGGCCTGTAGATGCGCTAAAGCCTCACCCATAGCAAAGGTCAGCTGATGCAAGTCGAGCTCACGTTTAAACATTTTTGGTACAACCTCGGCCGCACATGTAGGCGCCTTACAAATATCGAGCACCTCTTGTAGACGCTCCTCGTGATGCGCTAACTGCTGAGAAACCCGCTCTTTAATCCCTTTAAATGGTCGACCATGTGAGGGTAAAACCAAGGTTTCATCCGGTAATTCCAAAAACTTAATCACTGAGTTTAAATATAGAGGTAGCGGATTAGCATCCGGCTCATAATCAAATACACTGACATTGGTTGAAATACGCGGCAGCAACATATCGCCCGAAATGAGTACCTGAAGCTCCTCACAATACAAACTGATATGCTCAGGTGCATGACCATAACCACTAATCAGAAGCCAATCATGACCACCGATCGTAATAACTCTATTATCAATGAGACGACTGAAGCTTGGCGGTAGAGGATGAACCAAATTAGGGTAGTAACCGGCCCGCTCAAGAATTTGTTGTTGTGAGTCTTTGTTCAATAAGCCATGACGGGCAAAGTGTTTGACCGCCCTCTCGCCCCCTGTACCGGCACCAGCAGTATTAGCAGTCCACGCGCTAGCCACAAAGTAATCCGTCATACTCATCCATAAAGGGACATCCCAGCGACTACAGTGCCAACCCGCCAAACCCACATGATCAGGGTGCATATGAGTCACAATCACTCGAATAATTGGTAAACCATCTAATTCATGAGCGAAAATCTTTTCCCAAACCTCACGAACCACCGGCTTATTAATACCGCAATCAACGACAGTCCAACCCTTTTGTCCATTAAACTCATCGGCAATTAGCCAACAGTTCACATGATCCAAGGCAAAAGGCAGAGGTAAGCGAATCCACTTAAGCCCCGGAGCTACCTCAATCGTCTGCCCCTCACTCGGCAGCGTATCAGCAAATGGATAGGTTAACTTTTTTTCATTTTCATTCATCGGTTGTTTCCTCTTTGGTAGTCGTTAATTTTCTTCGTTGATAACATCTTAAAGTAAAGCGCTATCAATAACATTTTCGTTATTGACATAGCTAAAATATTACCCCATAATTACGTTAACGTAAACGTAAAGAAAGCTTTTAGCTTTTCCTTTTAGTTTTTTAATAATAGTGAGAATTGATTATCTATGGCACAAGAAATTTGGTCTATATCAGAGTTAGCGGAGCTGTATCAGGTCACTCCCCGTACACTTCGTTATTACGAAGACCAGGGTATTGTTAGCCCGGATAGGGACGGGCAAAGGCGCATCTATAATCAACGCGATCGTACCCGCTTAAAGCTCGCTCTGCGCGGCAAGCGTTTAGGTTTTACCTTAGCGGAAATTCGCAATTTGATCGATATGTATGATGGTCCAGGCAGTCACCCAGAGCAGCTACAGTCTTATTTAAACCACTTACAAAAACAAAAAGAGCTACTGACTCAGCAGCAAAAGGATATCCAAGCAGTACTCGAGGAGATTCGCCGTCAAGAGCAAGTATGCCACGATTTATTAACAAAAAACGATAAGTAATTTGATAGCCACGAGGAGACAACGATGAATATTCCAGGCATTAATTTTAATTTAGGTGATGATTTAGATATGCTGCGCGATGCCGTGCGTGATTTTGCTCAGGCTGAAATCGCCCCTCGCGCGCAAGAGATTGATCAGAGTGACCAGTTCCCGATGGATTTATGGGAAAAGTTTGGTGACTTAGGCCTGTTAGGTTTGACTGTCAGCGAGGAGTACGGCGGTACTGCAATGGGCTATCTTGCTCATATGGTTGCGATGGAGGAGCTATCACGTGCCTCAGCTTCCGTTGCCTTATCCTACGGTGCCCACTCTAACCTTTGCGTTAATCAGCTGTTCCGTAATGGTAACGAAGCACAAAAAGCTAAGTACCTACCAAAGCTAATTAGCGGTGAGCACGTTGGTGCGCTGGCAATGAGTGAACCAGGAGCTGGTTCTGACGTGGTCAGCATGAAGTTACGCGCTGACAAAAAAGGCGATCGTTATGTCCTAAACGGCAATAAAATGTGGATAACTAATGGTCCAGACGCTGACACACTAGTTGTCTATGCCAAAACCGATCCAAATGCTGGTCCCAAAGGCATTACTGCCTTTATTATTGAAAAGGACTTCCCCGGTTTCTCAGTGGCTCAAAAACTCGATAAATTAGGTATGCGTGGTTCTCACACCGGTGAGTTAGTATTCCAAGATTGTGAAGTACCTGAAGAAAATATCTTAGGCCAGTTAAATGGCGGTGTCAAAGTACTAATGAGTGGCTTAGACTACGAGCGTGCTGTTCTATCGGGTGGTCCACTAGGTATTATGCAAGCCGTCATGGATATGGCGGTTCCTTACATCCACGATCGTAAGCAGTTTGGTCAATCCATTGGTGAGTTTCAACTAGTTCAAGGCAAAATCGCTGATATGTACGCAGGCCTACAAGCTAGTCGCGCCTATGCATATGCAGTCGGTAAGCAACTAGATAATTTAGGCGACGGTCATGCGCGCCATGTGCGCAAAGACTGCGCTGCATTAATTCTCTATGTCGCTGAATTAGCTACAAAAATCGCTGGTGATGGCATACAAATTTTAGGCGGCAATGGTTATATTAATGAGTACCCAGCCGGTCGCTTATGGCGTGATGCCAAGCTTTACGAAATCGGTGCAGGTACGAGCGAAATCCGTCGCATGTTGATTGGTCGCGAACTATTCAATGAAACCGCTTAATTTTATTAATTAAAGCAAATCCTTTAAGGAGCTTTTATGTCTGATTCTATCGTTATTGTTTCTGTTGCACGCACTCCAATGGGCGGCATGATGGGTGCACTTTCTTCTGTTCCTGCTTATGAGTTAGGCGCTACTGCGATTAAAGCAGCAGTAGAGCGCGCTGGTATTGACCCGAAGTTGGTCAACCAAGTCATCATGGGTAACGTATTACAAGCTGGTCAAGGCCAAGCTCCAGCGCGTCAAGCTGCACTCGGAGCAGGTTTAGATAAGTCTGCTGCAGCCTCTACAGTGCATAAGGTGTGTGGCTCTGGTTTGAAAACTATCATGCTCGCGACGGATATCTTAAAAGCTGAAAGTGCGGATGTGATTGTTGCTGGTGGCCAAGAAAGTATGTCTAACGCTCCTTACCTACTATTGAAAGGTCGTGAGGGTTATCGCTACGGCCATTCGGCGGTCTATGACCACATGGCTTTAGATGGTCTTGAGGATGCATATGAACGCGGTACGGCAATGGGTGTTTTCGCTGAGCGCATGGTTGAAAAATACGGTTTTACCCGTGAAGAACAGGATAACTACGCCATCGAATCATTAAACCGCGCTAATGCAGCGATCAACGATGGTAGCTTTGAGTGGGAAATTACCCCTGTCACGGTTAAATCTCGTCGTGGTGATGTTGTCGTTGATACCGATGAGCAACCAGGCAATGCTAAACCAGATCGTATTCCTAGCCTACGCCCTGCCTTCAAGAAAGACGGAACCATCACCGCAGCTAACGCTTCTTCAATTTCTGACGGTGCTGCTGCTGTTGTGATGATGCGTGCCTCAACTGCTGAAAAACTAGGTGTTAAGCCATTAGCTCGCGTTGTTGCTCATACTGAATTTGCTGCTGAGCCAGAATGGTTCGCAACAGCGCCAGTGGCCGCTATGCAGCAGTGTTTAGAGAAAGCTGGTTGGACCAAGGATGAGGTTGATTTATATGAAATTAACGAGGCCTTTGCTTGCGTCACCATGGGGTCAATGAAAGATCTAGCCTTAGATCACGCCAAAGTTAATATCCACGGTGGTGCAACCGCTTTAGGTCACCCCATTGGTGCCTCTGGTACACGTATTTTAGTCACTCTAATTGCGGCTTTACGTAAAACAGGTGGTAAAAAAGGCGTAGCCAGCCTATGTATTGGTGGCGGCGAGGCTGTTGCTCTTGCAGTTGAGTTAGTCGACTAAGTTCTAACTAGCAAAAAACTGTAAGTTATTAAGGGTCTGCCTTATATATTTAACAAATAAGCAGGCCCTTTCAAATAGGCACAATTAAGTTTTGGAGGAGATACATGCCTATTATTAAGAGTCAAATTAATGTTCGTAGTCAGTCATTTCAAGAAAATACTCAGGCTATGCAGCAACAAATCGATGATTTAAATGAAAAATTATCGATTAACATCAGGGGCGGTAGCGACAGTGCCAGAGAAAGGCACTTAGCACGCGGCAAGTTATTACCTCGTGATCGTGTCGAAAAGCTTCTTGATCCAGGTAGCCCATTTTTAGAGCTATCCCCACTCGCAGCATTAAATATGTATAACAATGACGCCCCAGCTGCCGGTTTAATTAGCGGCATTGGTCGTATCAATGGTATTGAGTGTATGATCGTGTGTAATGATCCAACGGTTAAAGGTGGTACATACTACCCAATGACCGTTAAAAAGCACTTACGCGCTCAGGAAGTGGCAGAACAAAACAATTTGCCTTGTGTGTATTTAGTCGACTCTGGTGGTGCTTTCTTACCTCAACAAGATGAGGTATTTCCGGATCGTGAGCACTTTGGCCGCATCTTCTACAATCAAGCAGTCATGTCTTCAAAAGGCATTCCACAAATAGCTGCTGTTTTAGGTTCATGTACAGCTGGTGGAGCCTATGTTCCGGCAATGGCAGATGAATCAATTATTGTGAATAACCAAGGGACTATTTTCCTTGGTGGCCCACCATTAGTTAAAGCAGCAACCGGTGAAGAGGTTAATGCTGAGGACTTAGGTGGTGGTGATGTACATACCCGCTTATCCGGTGTCGCTGACCACTTAGCACAAAATGACAACCATGCTTTACAACTTGTACGTCAGGCAGTTGCTCGTTTAAATCGTAAAAAAGACAATCCGCTAGCTACAGTCGAGCCGCGTGCGCCATTATTTGATGTTGAAGAATTAAACGGTATTATCCCTGCCGATACTCGCAAGCCTTTTGATGTACGCGAAGTAATTGCACGTATTGTCGACGGCTCTGAATTTGATGAGTTTAAAGCCCGTTTCGGCACTACATTAGTGTGCGGTTTTGCCCATATTGAAGGTATGCCTGTTGGCATTATTGCGAATAACGGTATTTTATTTTCTGAGTCTGCACAAAAAGGCACGCACTTTATTGAGCTCTGCTGCCAACGCAAGATCCCATTAATTTTCCTTCAAAACATCACCGGTTTTATGGTCGGTCGTAAGTATGAAAACGAGGGTATTGCCCGTCATGGTGCCAAAATGGTGACGGCGGTAGCTACTGCCAAAGTACCTAAATTTACCGTACTTATCGGTGGTTCTTTTGGTGCAGGCAACTACGGTATGTGTGGCCGTGCTTATAGTCCACGCTTCTTATTTATGTGGCCTAATGCCCGTATTTCAGTCATGGGTGGCGAGCAGGCTGCAGGCGTCTTAGCGACGGTTAAACGTGACGGCATCGAGGGCAAAGGTGGCACTTGGTCTGCTGAGGAAGAAGAAGAGTTTAAAGCACCGATCCGCGCTCAATACGAGCATGAGGGTCATCCATATTACGCCAGTGCTCGTATGTGGGATGACGGCATTATCAAGCCTGCTGATACACGTCGAGTCTTAGCGCTCGCTTTATCAGCCTCGCTTAATGCGCCAATTGAAGATACTAAGTTCGGTATTTTCCGTATTTAACCTCAGCGGAGTTGCTTTATGTTTAAAAAAATCTTAATTGCTAACCGCGGTGAAATTGCTTGCCGTATTGCCAGTACTGCACGCCAAATGGGTATTGCCACGGTCGCCGTTTATTCTGATGCTGATCGTCATGCTGCTCACGTCCAAGCATGTGATGAAGCAATTTATATCGGTGGTTCTGAGCCCGCACAAAGTTATTTACGTGCTGATGCCATTATTGAAGCCGCTAAAAAAACGGGCGCTGAGGCTATTCACCCTGGTTATGGTTTCTTATCTGAAAACGGTAGCTTTGTTGAAGCATGTAATCAAGCAGGTATTAAGTTTATCGGCCCTTCTGCCGCAGCAATGGAGGCGATGGGTTCCAAATCCGCTGCCAAATCATTGATGGAAAAAGCCGGTGTACCATTAGTGCCCGGTTACCACGGTGATAATCAGGATCCGGATTTTTTACACGAACAAGCCGATCAAATTGGCTACCCAGTATTGATTAAAGCCAGTGCTGGTGGTGGTGGTAAGGGCATGCGAATTGTTAACAGTAGCGCTGAGTTTATCAGCATGCTGGATTCATGTAAACGCGAAGCCATTAGCAGTTTCAGTAATGACCACGTACTCATTGAGCGCTACGTGACTAAACCCCGCCATATTGAGATTCAGGTGTTTGGTGATGAGCTTGGTAACTACGTCTATTTATTTGAACGTGATTGTTCCGTACAGCGTCGCCACCAAAAGGTCATTGAAGAGGCCCCCGCCCCCGGCATGACAGAAGAACGTCGTCGCGCCATGGGTGAAGCTGCGGTTAACGCTGCCCGTGCAGTCAACTATGTAGGGGCCGGTACGGTTGAGTTTATTGCTGAACAAGACGGTACCTTCTACTTTATGGAAATGAATACACGTCTACAGGTTGAACACCCGGTGACCGAGATGATTACGGGCTATGACTTGGTTGAATGGCAACTACGAATCGCTAACAACGAGCCTATTCCGGTACAACAAGAGGACTTGGCGATCAATGGCCATGCCATTGAAGTACGTATTTATGCAGAAAATCCGGACAATGACTTTTTACCCTCTATTGGTTTATTAAGTCATTTGAGCTTCCCTACTCACCTCAGCTTTGTCAATGCACCGGTTCGTGTAGATAGTGGTATTCGCCAAGGCGACAGTATCAGCCCATTTTACGACCCAATGATCGCCAAGCTGATTGTCTGGGGCGCTGACCGCGAGCAAGCAATTGCCCGTATGCGTCAAGCGTTATTAGGTACACATATTATTGGTCTACACACCAATGTATCGTTCCTATATCGCTTAATGACGAACGAAGCATTTGTTAATGCCGATTTGGATACCGGTTTAATTGAAAAAAACCAAGAAACCCTATTCCCTCCTACTCAAGCTGCATCTACTAAGTCCTTAGCCTATGTCGCGGCAAGCTACTTAGCTAAACATGGTCTTAAAAATAGCCTTACTGCTAAAAACATACCTGTTGGCTACAGAGACCCATGGGATAGCTCAGATTACTGGCGTCTACGCCAAGGTGAAGGAACAACCATTACGGTTGAAGACGATAACAATGAGTACCTACTCCAAGTTAATCAACGCAGCACCGACCAATGGACTTTAACGCTTGCAGGGACAGAGCACGAGTTCGCTTGGGAATCAAGGACCTTTGCTAATAATGGCCAAGATAGTTATGAGATTAAACTCGAACTTGACGGCATGCTAAGCCAAGGCAAGGTGGTTCTAACAGGTGAAGAAATCTATCTCTACACCCAAGACGGCCAAACCCGCTTAAGACTACCTGATACCTTAGCCCACGCAGGCGAAGGTGATGATGTCGGTGGTGGTGGCTTAACCGCACCAATGCCAGGCAAAGTGATCAACATCCTAGTCAAGGTCGACGATAAGGTTGAACCAGGTGATGTACTACTTGTCATGGAAGCCATGAAGATGGAGCATTCAATCACCGCTGCGACTGGCGGCATAGTTAAGGAAATTTTCTTTGCGGTCGGCGACCAAGTCACTGAAGGCGCTGAATTAATTAAGTTAGATACTGAAGAGTAGACTAGCTGATGACTTAAAGCATAAGAAAAGGGCTGCTTTATTAAATTAAAGCAGCCCTTTTTTGTTGTAGTATTAACACTCACATCTCAATACAAACGACTAAACGCACAAACTTAGTGCAAATCTTGAGGCCTTCCTTCTGCGAGCAAGAAGATAGTTAAAGTATAAAATATGTTCTTAGCAACTCGCCAAAGCTAACCCTTCTGACACAGCTTCAACCAACCCCTTATCGTCTCCAGCGCCTCTGGCTCATCTAAAAATGGTACGTGGGCACGGTCTTGAAGCGTGCAAGCGAGCATATCAGGACGACGATTCTTCATCTCAGTCACGGTCTCAGCACTAAGCAAATCTGAGTTCTCACCGCGAATCACGGCGAGAGGCTTACCTTCCAACATATCAAATAAGGGCCACATAGCCGGCACCTCATCCACATCGACCATACTCTCAACAAAGCCAGTACGTAAGGCCGGATCATAAAATAACTCGACCCCATCATCACCCATAATATATTGGTTATTAGCTTCCTCTAACCAGCGAGAATCAGGGACATTATCAAAACCAACACGACTAGCCTTTAAAATCTCAGCCATCTCCTGCATGGTTTTAGCTTCAGGCTTAATCCCTAAATAATCACCAATTTTCTGTAAGCCCTCAAGCTCTAAGACTGGCCCAATATCATTAAATACAACGCCGACGATACGGTCTAGCGCAGCATAGGCTAAAGTCAAGGCAATCAAGCCACCACGAGAAGTACCAATAATAGCGGCGCGCTCAATGCCTAAATGGTCCATCACCGCAAGTACATCCGCACTTTCCTGCAGTACTGTATAGCTCGTATGGTCGCTCCAATCAGAACGACCACGACCACGGCTATCGATACGTACTAAGCGTATATTAGGGTCAAAATGAGCAGCCAAATAGTCGAAGTCCTGACTGTTGCGAGTTAAACCAGCTAAAGCAATAACGGTCAGACCCTCATAGCCACTTGGGTGGGTATCACGATAAAAAATCTCCGTACCATCCTGCACTTGAAAACGATTTGCACTACTCATATTTGACTCCTAGCATACTACTTTCTACGCTACGTTGCTGCTTGAGCCGACTAGACTTCTAGCGGCACGAACAATAACTAACTCTTCATCCGTTGGCACTACCATCACCTTGACCTTAGAGCTATCAGTACTAATCTGTGCCTTACCCTTAACTGCATTATTGCGTTCATTGTCAAAGTCAACGCCTAACCAAGCTAAGCCCTCGCACACCTGCTGACGCACAAGCGCTGAGTTTTCACCAATACCCGCGGTAAATACTAACAAATCAATACCTTCCATCGTCGCAGCCATTGAAGCTACTGCGGAACGTATCTTATTAGTAAAATACCTAATAGCACGATCACCCTCTTCGGTACCGGCCTCACTCAAGGTGCGCATATCATTAGATAATCCACCTGATAGACCTAATAAGCCTGATTCATAGTAAAGCATATGGCTTACCTCGGCAACACTCAGCCCCTCATCTTCCAGTAAGTGTAAAACCACACCTGGATCAAGTTGACCACAGCGAGTACCCATCGGTAAGCCGTCAAGTACCGTAAAGCCCATCGTACTAGCTTTACTTTGACCGTTTTCAATTGCACATAGCGAAGCACCATTACCCAAATGAGCAACCACTACCTTACCCTGATGGTATTGCGGTGCTAAACGCTCAATTTCAGTATTGATAAAGTCATAACTTAAACCGTGGAAACCGTAACGTACAATGCCCTCTTCATAAAAGTGATAAGGCAACGCAAAGGCTTTATTTTCAAAGTTCTGACCAACGTGAAATGCCGTATCAAAGCATGCAACCTGTGGAATATGAGGGAAGTACTCAATCGCTGCATAAATACCGGACAAGTTATGCGGCTGATGCAAAGGAGCTAGCTTAATAAAGGACTCTAAGTTACTTATCACCTCATCATTAATCAATACAGGACGGTCATAAGAGTCACCACCATGAACCACACGGTGACCTGCGCCCACTATCTCAACATTAGGAAAATGCATGTTAAGGGCAGCAATAACTACCTTCATAGCAGCTTGATGATTTTGTAACTCACAATTGTCCGGTAAGGCTAAGGCCTCACCAAGACCATCTTTAATCTTGACACCCGAGTCAGCAGAGCCAATTCGCTCACAATTACCCACCATCACAGGTGAGTCATGGTCATCAAGATAAAGTGCGAACTTCAATGACGATGAACCCGCGTTAATAGATAAAAAGCCCTTTTGATTATTATCCGTCATACATACTCCCTTTTTAAATCAATTTATTTATTTTTTCTATTTGCGTACTGTAGGCTAACCACTGCGCATGATGCTAAGCGTGACATTTCGCTATCAGAGCGTGAGTTTAGAATCACCGGTACCTTAGAGCCTAATACTAAACCGGCGCCCTCTGCATAGGCTACGTAGGTCATTTGCTTAAAGAACATATTCGCAGCGTCTAGGTCAGGCATAATTAAGACGTTCGCTCGACCAGCAACCTCACTAACGATACCTTTAGTACGAGCAGCATTTTCATCAATCGCATTATCCATTGCTAATGGACCTTCTACTAAACCACCTTTAATTTGGCCACGATCAGCCATTTTTGATAAAAGAGCAGCATCAACAGAAGACTGGATATTTGCATTAACCACCTCCACGGCAGAAAGTACAGCTACACGTGCCTCTACACCTAAAGAAACCGCTAAATCAATGGCGTTTTGAGTAATATCGACTTTAGTCGCTAAGTCAGGATAAATATTAATTGCCGCGTCACTCACATAAAGTAACTCAGGACGACTCGGTGCATCCATCACAAAAACGTGAGTAAAGCGACGACCCACGCGTAAACCATGCTCTTTATTTAGCATTGCGCGTAGTAAATCATCCGTGTGAAGGTGACCCTTCATAATAGAAACCGCACGACCCTCGTGTACTAACTTACACGCTTCAAGCGCGACATCTTGATCTTTGCCCTCTACCTCAATAATTTCCATATTGGAAATATCTGTATCCATTTGCTTAGCAGCTTCAAGGATTTTCTCTTTATTCCCAAGTAGGATAGGAATAATGATGCCCTCTTTAGCAGCTAAAACTGCACCACCTAAGGAAGTTGTATTGTGTGGGCAAACCACTGCTACCGGAATAGGATCACATTGCTTAGCACGCTGTAAAAGCTCTTCAAAATGACGGTGACGTTGCACTAAAAGACCCGGCACCTCTAATTTATCGCGCTCGTACTTAACTGTAGGGGCAATCACATCCGCTTTACCATCAAGTACTAATTCATTATCGGAGCTACGCTTTACTGATAAGTTAATGCTAACGATGTTATTTTCTTTTTTCTCAATTACTTCAACCTCTATCAACATCTCCTCACCAGGATGAGCACGTCCGTGAGACTCAAATTGGAAATCTTTAAACTGAGCACCCGGACCCGGCAAAATATTACCGACCACTGCTGAAACGATAGAGGCTACAAACATCGTCGGCGCCATGTTTTCCGGCTCACCATCACCATCAACATCTTGATTAGGCAAACTTAACGGATTATAGTTACCCGAGGTTTGTGCAAAAACATATAAATCATCCTCTGTGATCAAACGGCGTAATTCAGCCTTATCACCTATTTGTAACTCTTCAAAAGTGCGGTTTACTAAACGCATAATTTAAAACTCCTTTTGCTATATTAAGGGTGCGTTCATGAGTAATAAATAAGCAGAAGCTTTAAACAAAAGCGCTGCTCATATCATCATAATGCTGCAAGATTATTAACGATTGAAAATAATCCTAGCACTAAGCTATGACATAGCTTTGACAAAAATCCTTTAGTTTGTACTAATTTAACAAAGAACCCCCACAAACTCTGAAATTTGTGGGGGTTCTTTGATCATTGTTAATTGCCTAAGCAATTATCTTGAATAAACACTTAAAACGCAGGTACAACAGCACCATCATATTGCTCAGCAATGAACTTCTTAACATCTTCGCTTTGAATGGCTTTAATTAATTTCTCAACGCGAGGGTCCTTTTCATTGCCTGCTTTAACAGCAACCAAGTTGGCATAAGGAGACTCAGCACCTTCAATTAATAGGGCATCTTCTAGCGGATTTAAACCGGCTTCTAGCGCATAGTTCGTATTAATTAAGGCTAAATCAACGTCTTCTAAGACGCGTGCTAAGGTAGCAGCTTCAAGCTCAGTGAATTTAAGCTTCTTAGGATTCTCAGCAACATCTCTGGAAGTCGCTAATAAATTAGTTGGATCCTCTAGTTTAATAATGCCGTATTCCTCTAATAATAAAAGAGCACGAGCACCGTTAGATGGGTCGTTAGGAATCGCAACACGAGCACCTTCTTTTAGATCCTCAATATTATTAATCTTTTTAGAGTAAGCACCAAAAGGCTCAACATGCACTAGTGCAACACTCACTAGATCCGTACCGCGCTCACCATTAAAGCTATCTAAATAAGGCTTATGCTGGAAGAAGTTCACATCAATTTGACCATCAGCCACTTGTTGGTTAGGCTGTACATAATCTGTAAATACCTTGATATCCAAATCAACGCCATTTTCTTTAAGTGCTGGCTGAATATGTTCAAGAATCTCAGCGTGGGGTACAGGTGTAGCCGCAATCGATAGTTTATCTGCTGCTAATGCAGGCTGTAATGACACGGTAGCTGTTAGGGCTAGTGCTGAAAAAATAGATTTTAATTTCATAACATATTCTCCATTAATTTTTTAATATGATTAATGATATATAAAGCCCAATAAAAAAGCCATAAAAACAATCGTTTATATGGCTTTTAGTAATATAGATATAGTTAGTTAAGACTATTTACGATTCATTTTTAAAACTAAACGATCGCCAAGCATCTGAATGACTTGGACCATCAAGACCAAAATCACCACAGTGATAACCATCACCTCAACTTGGTAGCGCTGATAACCATAGCGAATAGCGATGTCACCCAAACCGCCTCCGCCAACCACACCGCTCATCGCCGTATAGCCAATTAAGGTAATAGCAGTCACAATAACAGCACTGATAATGCCTGTAGTTGCCTCAGGCAATAGAGCATAAAAAACTGTTTGTCGCGGTGTCGCACCCATTGCCTTACACGCCTCAGAAATACCAGGGTCCAACTCACGTAAGACGTTTTCTACTAAACGAGCAAAAAATGGTGCCGCGCCAACCACTAAAGGTGGAATAGCTCCTGGCACACCGAGTGCTGAGCCCATAATAAAACGCGTAAATGGAATTAACACGATCAGTAAAATCAAAAATGGCACTGAGCGCAAGACATTCACAACTAAGGACAGGACTTGGTAGACTGGTTTATTGGCCAATAACTGCCTATCGCTGCATAAAAACAAATAAATACCTAACGGCAAACCAATCAATACAGTGAAAAATAAAGACCACCCCGTCATAATCAAGGTATCTACAGTTGCCTCACCGATTAAGGCCCAATCAACGTCTTTAAAATTCATGACTGTAATACCTCATAAACCACATTATTTTTCTTTAAAAACTCGGTAACCTGCTCTCGCTTAACTGCTTCGCCATCAATAGACACAACCAATTGACCATAGGCAGTATCCTTTAGTTGGCCGACCGTACCTTGCAAAATACTCACCTGTACATCTAGCTCTTTGGATAAACGACTAATTAACGGTTGAGCAGTGGTTTCACCTCGATAGCTCAGGCGCAAGACCTGAGCGCCTGAATCACCAATTAAACGCTTCCACGCCTCAGCGTCAACACCGCTACTCTCATTTAACAGCGAACGAGTGGTAGCGTGCTGTGGGTGTAAAAACACATCAATCACCTCACCCTCTTCAACCAAATCACCATGATCCAACACCGCCACGCGATCGCAGACACTGCGGATAACATCCATACTGTGAGTGATCATCACAATAGTAATACCTAAACGCTGATTAATATCCATTAACAAGGCTAAAATTGCTTGCGTTGTTTCAGGGTCTAAGGCGCTGGTCGCCTCATCACACAGCAATAACTGCGGATTATTAGCTAAGGAGCGTGCAATACCAACACGCTGCTTTTGGCCACCAGACAGTTGCGCAGGATACTTATGTGCATGATCGGTTAGACCAACAATTTCAAGCAACTCCATAGCACGCTCTTCACGCTCTTTTTTAGCCACGCCAACCAAACGTAAAGGC
Organism: uncultured Oligella sp.; assembly: GCA_947632105.1. Taxonomy (GTDB): domain Bacteria; phylum Pseudomonadota; class Gammaproteobacteria; order Burkholderiales; family Burkholderiaceae_B; genus Oligella. The sequence continues at coordinate 19,904 of CANROD010000009.1, forward strand.
AGGCAAACATTGTCCAAAACCGTACGTGAACTGAGTAAGTTAAAATGTTGGAACACCATCCCAATACGGTGCCGCAATTGACGTAAGCGCGCACCTCGGTAGGCAATAATGTCCTCACCGTTTAAATAAATCTTACCGCTAGTAGGCCTTTCTAACAGATTCAAAAGACGAATTAAGGTGGATTTACCCGCTCCCGAACGACCGATAATGCCATAAATCGAACCACGCTCGATTTGCAGATTGACATTGTCTAAGGCTGTATGGGCAGGTCTACCTTTGCTCTCGTAATGTTTATATATATTTTCTAGACGAATCAAGGGTTTTTCCAATAATTTTTTAATGCCAAATATTGTAAACAATTTACCCCTTCAATATGGCTATTAAGCGCTTTTTTGATGGCATTTTTAAAGATGTCAGCATTTTTTACAAATAGGTGACATTACTTCAATTTGAAACCAAGTTTGCCATATGTAAATAGATGGGTTATGCTTATAGGCCTATTAAAAACATCCTCTGTGTACTTGTAGTTAGATCCAATTGGATTAAGCTTAAATCAATTCATTGGTTTTTTATCTACAGTAACAGTCAATTTGAGAGTAATTTCTCTGTCTTGTATTGACGACATTTGTGTTGTCGTTTTCCGCAAAACTCTTTGGCGTACGCAGTTACCTACGAATTAAATTTATTTGTATGAACAAAGTAAGACTTAAGGAGCTTTTCAAAGTGAATATTAATAGCAAACAATTATTATCGTCAGCACTTACTGCTGCCGTACTTACCTTTGGTACTGCTTCAATCGCAACAGCCGCTGAACCAGTATGTGAAATTGACCGAACCATTAACTTCGGCGGCATGAGCTGGGAATCTAATCTCGTTCTAACCGATGTACAACGCCTAATTTTAGAAAATGGCTATGGTTGTAAAACAGAGGTTTTACCAACAGAAACTTTACCTGCCTTGGCCGCACTAGAACGTGGTGACTTGGATGTTAATACCGAGATTTGGTTAAACAGCATGGGCAAGATTTGGTACGACGCAGAGGAGACTGGCAAGGTCATTCGTTCTGGAGAGTTATTCCTTGGTGGTGAGTCATGGTTTATACCGAAGTACGTACAAGAACGCTTGCCTGAGTTAAAAACAGCGGCCGATCTAGCTAAGTTCAAAGATGAGTTCCATGATCCAGAAACACCAGACAAGGGTCGTTTCTACGGTTGTCCTGCTGGTTGGGCTTGTGAGGTTGTCAGTACCAACTTGTTTAATGCCCTTGAGCTAGAAGACACCTTTACCTACTATCAACCAGGCACAGGTGCGGCTCAAAAAGCAGCGCTAATGTCTGAATATCGTCGTAAAAACAATATTGCTTTCTACTACTGGTACCCTACACCGCTCGTTGGTTCTTTGGATCTAGTGGAATTAGAACTGCCAGAATATGACCAAGAAAGACATACTTGCTTAACTGATGTTAATTGTGAAGATCCACAGCCTAACGCCTACCCTAACAATCCTGTATTTACCGCATTAAATGCAGAGTTTGCTGAGGCAGCACCACAATTAAAAGCCTTTTTCGATAAGGGTGAGGTTCCGTTAGACGTAATCAACGAAACCTTAGCCGAAATGGAAGACTCCGGCGATGACTCCATTGATGTCGCCAAATGGTTCTTAGCCCAGTACCCTGAGGTTTGGACTAAGTGGGTTCCAGAAGACGTCGCTAAACGCGTTCAAGCATCACTATAAACAGGCATCGTATACAAAGAAATGTTTAAACTTAACTTAGGGGCTTACATTAGCCCTTAAGCTAAGTGACAGCAAAGACCAAGAAAAGAAAGTTGAAAGAGCAATAACATGCTATTTATCAAACAATCTTTATCAACGGCTACAACTTTGACTGCGTTGCATCTGAATGCAGACGGAAAAACCGTTGCAAGTCAAATCACTACCAATACTGATCACACCGCAATTTTTGGTGAGATGGGTTTGGACACTAGTGCCAATTTAAAATCACTTTTCAATTCCCTCCTACTGATGACCTCAAAAGAAGCCATCGGTATTGTTGTGCCTACTCCATATCTGCACAACCATCAAAATAAACTAGGATACTTAAATTAATGCTATCTACTAAGAAACTATTGTCTACGATTATCACCGCATCAGCACTAAGCTTTGGCATAGCAAACGCTAGTGCCGCAGCTGAACCAGTCTGTGAGCTTGACCGTACGATTAAGTTCGGTGGAATGAGTTGGGAGTCCAACTTAGTCCTGACCGATGTACAGCGCTTTATTTTAGAAAATGGCTATGGTTGCAAAACGGAAGTTTTACCGACAGAGACCATCCCTGCTATCGCTGCGCTAGAGCGAGGTGATCTCGATGTCAATACTGAGATCTGGCTAAACAGTATGGGAAGTATCTGGGTAGAAGCTGAAAAAGGGGGAAAAGTCATTCCTTCTGGTGAATTATTCTACGGTCATGAAACGTGGTATATACCTAAATACGTGCAAGAGCGCTTCCCTGATCTAAAGTCAGTTACAGACCTACCTAAGTACAAAGATGAGTTTAAAGACCCGGAGAATCCGGATAAAGGTCGTTTCTACGGTTGCCCCGCTGGCTGGACATGCGATGTCATTAGCACAAATATTTTCAATGCCTATAATTTAGGTGACACCTTTACCTACTATCAACCAGGTACTGGCGCTGCTCAAAAAGCAGCACTCATCTCAGAGTATCGTCGTAAAAATAATATTGTCTTTTACTACTGGTCACCAACACCTCTTGCAGGCAGCTTAGATCTAGTACCTCTAGAAATGGCTGAATATGACGAAGAAAAATATCACTGCTTAACTAACTCAGAGTGTATTAACCCAGAACCTTCTAGCTTCCCCAAAACGCCTATTTTTACGGCACTAAATACAGAGTTTGCTAACGAAGCACCACAATTAAAAGCCTTCTTTGATCGCAACAAAGTACCTCTAGAGGCGATTAACGCCACCTTGGCAGAAATGGAAGAGTCCGGAGATGACTCAATGAATATGGCTGAATGGTTCTTAAATAAATACCCGGAAGTATGGACTGAATGGGTACCTGAAGAGGTTGCTGAGCGCGTACAAGCTGCGCTGTAAGCAATCATAAACAAGAGGAACTTTTAACATGCTATCTACCCAAAAACTACTCTCTACCGTGATGACTGTCTCTGCCTTAGTCGTTAGCACAGCTAATACGGCGACGGCTGCCGAACCAGTATGTGAAATAGAGCGGACCATCAATTTTGGGGGTATGAGTTGGGAAAGCAACTTAATCGTCGCTGATACTCAACGTTTTATTTTAGAAAATGGCTATGGGTGTCAGACCGAGATATTACCCACTGAGACTCTAACGGCCTTAACAGCCCTAGAACGTGGTGATTTAGATGTTAATAGCGAAATCTGGTTAAACAGCCTTGGAACACTTTGGGATGATGTCCTAGCACGTGGACAAGTTATTAAATCCGGCGATTTATACGTTGGTTACGAAGCGTGGTTTATCCCGAAGTATACCCAAGAGCGTTTTCCTGAGTTAAAAGCTGCCTCTGATCTGGCTAAGTACAAGGACGAGTTCCAAGACCCGGAGGAGCCGAATAAAGGTCGCTTTTATGGATGTCCGGCTGGTTGGAATTGTGAAGTTGTCAGTTTAAATATATTTAAAGCCCTTGGCTTAGATAAGAGCTTTACCCATTACCAACCAGGCTCTGCGGCAGCTCAAAAAGCAGCCATCATCTCCGATTATCGTCGTCAAAAAAATATTGCGTTTTACTACTGGCACCCTACCCCCTTGGTCGGCATGCTTGATTTGATTCAATTAGAACTCCCTGACTACGATGAAGAAAAACACAAGTGTCTGACAAATGTGGATTGTGAAAATCCTCAAGCATCAGCCTATCCTACTAACCCTGTTTTTGTTGCTTTGAATAAACAATTTTCTGAAGATGCACCGCAGTTAAAAGCATTTTTTGATAACAACGAGATGCCACTAGAAGTCATTGGTGCAACACTCGCAGAGATGGAGGAATCCGGTAGTAATTCGATGGATACAGCGATATGGTTCTTAAATCAGTACCCAGAAGTATGGACTAAATGGGTACCTAATGATGTTGCTGAGCGTGTTAAGCAAGCGCTCTAAGCAATTTTTTTAATGCTTAATAAAAATTTAATTACTTTTTATTTATAACTTTGAAAAATTAATAATATGTTTCCTGAAATATTTTCAGCTCGTGATGCGAGAAGATCAATTGACGGCTTTGTCGATGGATTAGTCATCAAATATGCAGATGCTCTGACCGCTATGTCACAGCCATTTCTCAAAACCTTAGTTTGGATTGAGATGGTTTTACGCTCCGCACCATGGTGGAGTATTGTCATTGCAGTTATTCTCTTAGCCTATTTAGCTAGTAGACGCGTTGGCTTCGCTATTGGTATGGGTTTCCTAATGTTTCTACTGGGAGCTATTGGTCTCTGGGAACAGGGTATGCAAACTCTCTCACTGATGATTATGGCCACCGCCCTCTCAGTACTAATAGGTATCCCGCTAGGTATTATCACCGGTAAGTCTAAAGCCGTTCGCTCCGTAATGCTGCCGACCTTGGACGTGATGCAGACCATGCCTAGCTTTGTTTATTTAATTCCCGTCGTGATGCTATTTGGCTTAGGTAAGATTCCAGCCATTATTGCTACCGTCATTTATGCTGTACCACCACTAATCCGTTTAACTGATTTGGGTATTAGATTAGTCGATAAAGAAGTCCTAGAAGCCTCTCGCTCTTTCGGTTCCAACTCTTGGCAGCAACTATTTGGTGTTCAATTACCACTCGCTCTGCCAAATATTATGGCTGGTTTAAACCAGACCACCATGATGGCCCTATCGATGGTGGTTATCGCTTCCATGATTGGTGCAAGAGGTTTAGGCTATGAAGTCCTCTTAGGTATTAACCGCCTAGAAGTTGGTCGTGGTTTATTAGCTGGTATTGGCATTGTGATTCTTGCCGTTATTTTTGACCGTATTACGCAAGCTTACGGTAAACGAATTCAAACACGGAAGTCCTAATGAGTAAAATTGAAGTTAAAAATATTTATAAAATTTTTGGTAAAGACCCAAAAAACTGGCTCGAACCTGTCAAAAAGGGTATGAGCAAACAAGAGTTATTAGAAAAAAGTGGTCACACCTTAGGTCTAAAAGACATTAGTCTAAGTATCGAAGGCGGTAGTATCTATGTGATTATGGGCTTATCTGGCTCCGGCAAATCCACTCTGATCCGTCACTTTAATCGCTTAATTGATCCCACTGATGGACAGATACTGGTCGACGGTGTGGACGTTATGAGCCTTAACAAAAAAGAACTACGCGATTTCCGTCGTAAAACAATGAGCATGGTGTTTCAACGTTTTGGTTTGTTACCTCATAAAACGGTGTTGGACAATGCAGCTTATGGCTTAGTTACCCAAGGCATGTCTAAAAAAGAGGCTCATGAAAAGGCCTACTATTGGCTTGAACAAGTAGGTTTAGGAGGCTTTGAAAAGCAATATCCTAATCAACTCTCAGGTGGTATGCAGCAGCGCGTCGGTTTAGCGCGTGCGCTAGCAACTGATACCGAGATTATCCTGATGGATGAGGCCTTCTCTGCTCTTGACCCACTTATTAAACGAGAAATGCAAGACCAACTCGTTGAGCTTCAAGACCGTCTAAACAAAACAATTGTCTTTATTACTCATGACTTGGATGAGGCCTTACGCCTTGGTAATCGTATCGCTATCCTCAAAGATGGTGAATTAATTCAAGAGGGTACGCCTGAGGATATTCTCTTATCACCGGAAAGTGAGTACATTGAGAACTTCCTGCGTGATGTGAATCGTGGTAAAGCACTCAATACAGAGCACGCTATTAATATGCCACCATTAAAACTCACCATGCGAGCACGTCCTGCTCATGCTTATGAGCGTATGAAGGCGTTAAATCTCAGTTTTGCACCAGTTCTGGATGGTAAGATTTTCGCTGGTATCATTAAGCTCTCCGCTGCAGAAGAGGGTATGCAGCGCGGACTTAGAGACATTTCAAGCCTCGTAGTTGAAGCAGCAACGATTTCCAGTGAAGCCAACCTCGAGGATGTACTACCTCATATGATTCAGACCGATGCCGATGAGCCTGTCATGGTAACTTCTGAAGACGATGAGCTAATTGGTGTAGTTTCACGCTCTAAAGTTGCTGAACTCGTAGCCAGCGCTACCTATGAAGAATCAATGAACACTTCTCAGGTTAATGGTAATGGTTCTGACACTGTGGAAACTGCTCAGGCAGTAGAGATAGCAGAAGAACTGACTGAGACTAAAGATAAAGCGGTAGAGGACTCTACTAAAGCTTAATCTTAGCTTTTAGTCTTTTAAAAAAATAGGTGTGGTTCAGATTTGAATCACACCTATTTTTTATTTAACTGCTAGTAGGAATTTTTGCTCTTTTAGAAGAAGAAGGTTTGTCAGTATGGCTAGTACTTAATTGACTGTCATCAACTAAGTCTTTACTTATATCGACTTGTCCCTTCTCTTTATGCTCAGGCTTCGTTAAGTCAAAACTAAACTCTCTGCCTAACTTTCGGGCATAGCGAATCATTGTATTTAAAGTAAGGTTTTGATTTCCGGCAAGAAGCTTACTGACATAGGCTGGAGACACTTCTAAAATTTCAGCCAACTGCTTTTGATTCAGATTTTCTTCCTTCATAATGCTAGCAATTTTCATAGAAAACTCGATTTGAGCACCTGAAATCCAATATTGCTCTGATTGCTCAGCGTTACGAAGCAATTGAGTAAATGTTGTCATAGCTAGTCCTTGATTATTTTTTATAAGTTATATTTTTCTTCAGAGCTGCATCAAAATAACTCTGTTTGAAATGTAAAAGCTTAGTCACTACATCAGTTGGTGTTTTTTGAACCCTCTTTACAAAGATTAGCGGACAAATCACTACCCTTCTATCAAGCCCATAAAACCAATATAAGCGAATATTACCTTTTCGTAATCCATAAATACCTTCACCGCTAACCGCTTCATGACAAATATTCGGATTATTTATATAGAGTTTTGGTCCTATCTCATGAAAACAAAGATCATTAATTGTTTTGATCAGTTGTTCCGCATGTCTTTTAGTCGTATGATTCGCTAAAAGATTTCCAAGTTCTTCAACACAGTTTGTGGGATGTTGAATAGCATAAAACTCCCAATAAAGAGTTTTCTTGTTATCAGTATCCCACATTGGTATTAACTCCATAATGTTAACCTATAGGTTAACATTATCTGAGGAATTTGATCATGAACATTCGTAAAAATACATAGTGGCGGGCAAACTAATGCACGTTAATATTCAGCATATACGCATGCCCCGTTTCTACTTCTTCTAAGTTATATAACCGTAGCTATTCTAACCACTTATTTGACATTGCAACATTTGCCAGCTCTGCTGAATAAACAAAAGATCGGCTCTGCTTTCACAACGCCGATCTTTAAGTTCACTTCTTAACTGCTAACAGCGCTTACACTGCTGCTATAACTTTTTCCTCTTCTGCTACTGCCTCTTCAGTTACTTTTAACTTAGGAAATATTCTACTAACAAAACCCTCTAGTTGAGTGGTTTCATTTAGTGGAAAGATGCCACCGACATATTGATCCGGACGAACGACAACCACCGCACCATCGATGGAAATTGAACGCTTATCAAAAATATCATCACCCTTTAAGGTACCAAAAACTTGTTCCACATCAGTTAATTGAAATTTACCTCTCTTTGGTTTAAAGATAGCAGGTACTTGGCTCACATCAAAACTACAATAACTTTGTTGATAAATAACCTTCGTTTCAAATAAAGAGCTCGGTAAGAACTGCTCAGCCCATTGAGACCAGCGCTCTAACACAGCCGAATCACCAGGCGCAGCCTTATCCGCAAAGACATAAATGCGCCAACGACCGTCCGCCATATGATGGTGACCTAAATGCGAATGTGTTAAATCACATACACGACCAACTTTTGAAGACTTAAAGCGACGACCTAAGGGGTAGCCAGCAGCCAACTCTTGGTGTTCTGCATTAGAGATAATCATCGACTCCTCATACTCGGTTAAATAACCGGCATTAAACTCAGCATGCTGCTGGTAGAAGTCCTCTAACTCATGTGGGTCTTGGAACTCATCACTCGGTCGAGCCATTAAGGAAGACCATTGCTTATCAAATTCGATTAACCGATGGGCAATGTCTTTACGCTCTTCAGCATAGGTTTTTAATAGCTCGGCTGAGCAATTACCAGAAAGCACATGACCTAGCTTCCAGCCTAAATTAAAACCGTCCTGCATAGACACATTCATGCCCTGACCAGCTTTAGCCGAGTGCGTATGGCACGCATCACCCATAATAAAGATGTGGGGCTCTTCACCGGTCGTTTTGTCCGAGGCTCGGTCATCAAAATGCTCCGTTACACGATGCCCTACCTCATAAATAGAATGCCAAACGACGTTTTTAACATCTAATTTATAAGGATGTAAAATTTCTTGTGCTTGAGCAATCACATCCTCCAGCGGCGTCTCGCGAATCTTGCCTGCTTGGCTCTCATCCACATCACCTAAGTCAACATATAGTCGGAATAAAAAACCACCCTCACGAGGAATTAATAAGATGCTTCGGCCCGTACTCGACTTAATGGTACATTTCTTTCTAAAGTCAGGAAAATCAGTATCCGCATGAATATCCATCACACCCCATGCGTGATTAGCTTGATTACCCTGTAATCTATACCCTAAGGACTTACGCACACCACTACGAGCCCCATCCGCCCCCACTAGATACTTGGTGTAAACAATGACTTCCTTGCCACTATCCGGTCCAGCAGAACGACGTAGAGTCACTTTAACCGGATAAGTCGCATTGGAATCGTCCGACATTTCAAAATCTACAAACTCATAACCGTAATCTGGCTCCATCCGGGTCGGTGCATTTTTCATGAAGCGGTTGAAATGATCAATAATACGCACTTGGGTAATTAGCATCATTGGCCACTCACTTAGCTCCTGTGGCAACTCTCTTACGCTTCTTTCACGAATAATATTTTTCTTAAAATCAGGATCTGGTTTCCAAAAAGCCATATCGGTAATTTCATGTGCTTCGGCAGCAATTTCATGGGCAAACCTAAAGGCCTGAAACGTCTCCATGGTACGTGAATGCACTCCATCAGCATTAGCCATAGGCAAACGATAGCCACGCTGATCAATAATCCGAGTATTAACATTAGGGAATTGTGATAACTGTGCTGCAGCAATGGAACCAGCAGGTCCACAGCCAACAATTAATACATCCATATGAGATGGCAACTCGTTTGAGCGCTCAATACCCACGCCCTCAGCGGGCATAGTTAAGGGATCACCTGTTTCGTAATTAGAAATATGGAACTGCATGTCGTCCTCCTAGATAGAATGTAATTTGTATCGCTTGCAGTTAAATAACTTGCTTTCAAAAAAGCGGATAATTTTTTATCCTTAACAACAGCTTATTTTTTTTAATGACATTCGACCAATACCATTTATATTTTTTTTGATGCCTTTAAGGTATTGTTATCTCTCTAGGCCTTATAAAACAAGGCCTAGAGCTTTCATAAAGAAAAGGAGTACCTAGGGTTAATGCTTAGCGTTTTCTAGTTATTTATTCAAAAATCTAAACCCTCAGGGGTAAGCCAATGATGCGAATAATGCATCCAATCAGGCTTATCTTCATACACTCGCACTAAAACTGAGAGGACAAATTTTAATAATTCAGTATCATCGTCTGTACGAAAATAGGCGAGTATCGGTGAGGTTAAGCTCTCATCACCCAATAAACGATAACAAAGGTCTTGACGTGACACACGCGCCGATTCTGGGACAATACTCACCCCAGTATTCGCTGCAGCAAGGCCCAGAGCCGTTTGTAACTGACTGACTTTTTGTATATTTCCTATATTCAAGGCATAGTCAGCCAAGACTGCCTGCACAGCATCAGAAAAATTAGGACTATTATCTTTGGGGTAGAGAATAAGTGACTCACCACGTAGCGCTTCTACCGGCAATGAATCGGACTCGGCACCGGCAAGCGCATGATTTTTAGACATTGCCACCATAAGCCGCTCTTCTCTCAACACTAAGCGTGAAATATCATTGACTGCAAAGCGCAAGCGTCCGAAACCAATATCAATCTCCCCTTCCCTGAGAGCCTCAAGTTGCTGTGAGGATAACAACTCAACTAAACTAATCTCTAAATTCGGTCTTAGAGTTTGTAAACGCTTTACTAAATGTGGAAAGGCACCATAAAGCATAGATGGCACAAAGCCGATGGAGATACTATCACTGCTTTTTTGCCCAGCTTGGCGCGTCACTCGCTTCAGCTGCTCGATCTGGCCCAGAATATAGACACTGCGCTCATAAAATATTTTACCGGCTTTAGTTAAGCACAAAGGACGACTACTACGTACAAATAATTTCGTTTCTAAGCTTTCTTCAAGCTGCTGTATTTGTCGACTAAGCGGTGGCTGAGAAATATGCAGCACCTCAGAAGCGCGCGTCATATTTTTTTCTTCAGCCACTACCACAAAGTACTGCATCTGCCGCAAACTGATAGTCATAAAGACAACCTACTAAATTAACTTCTTAAAATTAGTTTAGCAAGTTAAAATTAACTATGTATGTCAGCTACCAGAATGCTAGGATAAACACTCACTACACAAAAAAAGCGTGATCCAAATTGAATCACGCCCTTGCTTTATACATACAACGCTAACTACTTATTCAGCCTCTTCCTCAACCTCAAACGACTTTAAATTCAGCATCGTACCCCGACACTTCTCACTACCGCAAAGACATTGATAATCCCTTTGTAACTCCTCAGTTAACTCATCATCAATCACTAAGCCGTAATCAAAAGACAGTTCCTCGCCTTTTTTAATATCACGCAAACTGTAAATATAAACTCGCTTACCATGGTTGCCTTCACGAGCTTCACAATTTGGTTCGCAACTATGGTTAATCCACTTAGATGCATTACCCTTGCTACCGCCATCAATGGTTTCGCCGCTACTGAGTGAAAAGAAAAAAGTATGGAAAGGGTCATCCGGGTTAACCGGCCACATTTCATCGGCTTCATCAGAGCTGATTCGGCGACCGGTATACTCAATAATCAACGTATCTTCAGGGATGTCTTTAATAGCAAAAACACCCCGACCGTGGACTGCTGACTTTTTAACCTTAACCCATGGTTCACCAGGAATGTCGCGAGGTTTTCTATAACGCTTTTCGACCACTTTTTCCGATTTTGGCATTACTTTTTAACACCAAAACAGTGGTCTAAGGTCGGAAAGCTACCGTCGCGTACACCATCCGCATAGGCAGTCGCGCCCTCACGAATTACCGCAGCAACATCACTAAATTGCTGAGCAAACTTCGGAATACGACCATGAGTTAAGTTGAAAATATCCTCAGCCACTAAAACCTGACCATCACAATCCGGCGAAGCACCAATACCGATCGTAGGGATCTTAAGTGCTTCGGTAATGCGTCGCGCTAATGGCTCTGCCGTACCCTCAATCACTACACCCCAAGCCCCAGCAGCTTCTTGAGCTAAGGCATCCTCATAAATACGCTCAGCCGCTTCATCACTTAAACCCTGTGCCTTAAAGCCACCCATGGTATTAAAGTACTGAGGCATTAGGCCCACATGAGCCAATACCGGAATACCACGATCAACTAAGAAACGGGTTGTTTCAGCCAGTACCACACCGCCTTCCAACTTAACTGAATCAGCACCACTCATCTGCAATATCTTTGCGGCATTACGAAAGGCCGCTTCTGGTGACTCTTGGAAAGAACCGAAGGGCATATCAACAACCACGGTACAGCGCTGAGTTGCATTGACTACTGCTTTAGCGTGATTTGCCATCATATCAACAGTAATAGATAAGGTATCAGGCATATCATAGCCAACCATGGCGGTTGAATCACCAATTAAAATAAAATCACACACTTCATCTAAAATACGCGCAAACGGGGCGGTATATGAAGTTAAAGAGACAATCTTCTGTTTGCCTTTCATGGCTTGCAATTGGGGAATAGTAAGACGCTTAACGTCGGCATGAACGCTCATAACAACCCTCTGTCGGAAACTAACTATGGATAATTGCTTGAATTACAGTGCAATCGGAATTTTATAAGTTTAAGCTTAGCCATGCTGCATTGCAAGTTAAGCGACTAAGTTAAGGGTAAAATCGAGTAAGATAAAAAACTGTTGACTAATTAATCAGTTAGCAATAGTTCTTTCTGACACAAAATATTCCACAAGAGAGTTTGATATGAGTTCACAGCCAGAACAAACGGCTCAACAAAGCCTCCAACAAAAACTATGTTTTAATGGCGCCCAGGCATTACTTGAGAGCTTGGTTGAATTAGGCGTGGATACCATTTTTGGTTATCCCGGCGGTGCAGTTTTACCGCTATATGACGCAATTTATGCGGAACCTCGTATACGTCATATTTTAGTACGTCACGAGCAAGGTGCAGTACATGCCGCTGAGGGCTATGCTCGTAGTACCGGCAAACCCGGTGTAGTCTTGGTAACCTCCGGTCCCGGCATGGCTAACACAACCTCCGGCCTACTTGACGCGATGTGTGACTCTATTCCTGTGCTATGTATTAGTGGTCAAGTTGCTACTAGTGCCATTGGTACCGATGCCTTCCAAGAATGTGATGCCATTGGTATTTCTCGCCCAGTAACCAAGTGGAACGCTCAGATTAAGCGTTCCGAAGACGTTATCCCTTTGGTCTCTAAAGCTTACCAAATGACGACTGAAGGTCGTCCCGGTCCGGTATTAATCGATTTTCCTAAAGATATTCAAATTCAAGAAATTGATAAAAGCACCGCTAAAATTGAAAAACGGACAGAGCAATCTACTGAAGTGCCTGCGCCAACCATGTTAGCCAATATCAAGCGTGCTGCTGGACTCATTGCTAATGCTCGTCGTCCAGTATTTTATGGTGGCGGTGGTCTCGTTAACTCTGGCCCTGCCGCGTCTGAAGTCTTTACTAACTTAGTTCGCTATACCGGTGCACCTTGTACCTTAACTCTCATGGGTTTGGGCGCTTTCCCGGCCAGTGATCCTCAATTTGTGGGTATGTTGGGTATGCATGGCACACTTGAAGCCAACTTAGCCATGCACCATGCTGACTTAATTGTTTGTATCGGCGCCCGCTTTGATGACCGTATTACCGGGCGTCTTTCTGACTTCTGCCCACACGCACTCAAGATTCACTTAGATATTGACCCTGCCTCGATTGATAAGGTAGTTCGTGCCGATGTCCCCCTCACTGGTGATTGCCATACCGTGCTATTGCAATTATTTAATGAGCTCAAGGCTTTGCCAACCGATCGTAGCCTCCTCAATGACTGGTGGCAAACAATTGACAAATGGCGCAGTAAGGATTGCTTAGGCTTTACGCCATCTGAAACCGCCATTTTGCCTCAGCATTTACTCAGCTACCTCAATCAAAAAATTGAAGGTAAAGACGTTATTGTTAGTACTGACGTAGGTCAACACCAGATGTGGTCAGCCCAGTATCTTAAATTTGATGAACCAAATCGTTGGTTAACTTCTGGTGGAGCCGGAACCATGGGTTACGGTATGCCGGCGGCTATTGGTGCACAAATCGGTAATCCTGATAGCACCGTAGTATGTGTAACAGGTGATGCCTCTATTCTGATGAATATTCAAGAGATGGCCACCGCCATTCAGCACCGTGCACCAATCAAGGTCATTTTATGTAATAACCAATACATGGGCATGGTACGCCAGTGGCAAGAGCTTATCCATGAGGGCCGTTATAGCCATAGTTACAATGAATCGATGCCTGACTTTGTTAGCCTAGCTAAATCCTTTGGCTGGCAAGCAGCAACCGTGAGTGATCCTAAGCAATTAGATGTGGCATTAGACGAGTGTCTAAACTCCGAAGGCCCTTATTTCCTTGATGTCCGTGTACAAAATCAGGAGAACTGCTTCCCAATGATGCCTGCAGGTTATGGCCATCAGCAAGTGATGCTCTCTGAAGATACCTGGTATGTGGATGAGTGATTGAGTTTGATTTAAGAAAATCAAAACGGCATATCCTAAAATAGGGTATGCCGTTTTTTGCACTTAGGGCTTAGGCTTTGCCAACGTCACCCAGCCATTTTCTCATGGTCTGCGCCATACCAGCTTCGTCTCGTTTTTCAAGATTTTCAATCACGGTAGCGGTCTCTTCTTTGCTGTCATTTTGACCAATCTTAGACTTCGCCAATACCTTGGTGATGGTCACATCAAAGGCAGTGATTTCCTCAATCTGATCCATAATGTAATCTAACGGTGCATCAGCCATGCGCCACGCCTCTTCACCGTGCAAATCTCGTTCGATTTGCTTAGTTAAAAATCCAGTCGCAGCTAGACGAGAACGCTTGTCATTGTAAAAACGGATTGTACCGTAAACATGCACTACCTGATAATTCCACGTCGGCACTTTTTTATTTTTGGCTTCTTTTTGTGGATAGTCTTTGGCTGAAACATAGGCATCGTCCCCTCTAAAAATACACATCACCTCCTGATCACGCTCAATCAGTGAGGACATATTGTTATTTTTAGCGATATGACCAATTAAATAATCATCGCCCTTTATAATTAGGGGTAAGTGAGCAGCAATCAGACCCTCAGGCGTATTAGCCACCACACATGCGAGTGGAAACTCTCTAATAATGCGCTCTATCTCTTCGGTACGTACTTCGTTAAAATCTTCAGGGATATACATAAGCCTACTCAACAACAAAATAACACATAAACATATATATTATATACTTCTTTAGGCTATTGAAGCACAAGTAAGTTAACAATTCTCATTATGCTCTTCTTTAGCTCAAAGAAAAAGGACTGACTCCGGCATCATACCGCAATCAGTCCTTTACTATAACTTGTCTAACTCACTGACTTAGACTAAATTAAAACCCTTAATTAAGCTGGGAAAGAGCCAACAACACCACCATCTTCACGCCAAATCACTACAGTCGCTGGACGTGGGCGCTGTGCATTTTCAGCATCAGGCCAGTTTGATACAGCAGTAGGCGTGTTTTGAGCGTCTTCTAAGCTTTGGCCTTCACCTGGGTGCTGGATATTAACAAATAAGTATTTTAAATCTGGAGTCCACGTAATACCGGTCACCTCACAACCTTTAGGCCCAACTAAAAAGCGACGGATTACTTTGCTCTTAGGGTCAGCGACCAACATACTATTATTACCCTGACCTTCGTACTGACCGCTGTTTGAATACTTACCATCGGTTTGGATCCACAATAAACCGCGAGGGTCTACTGCTAAACCATCTGGACTGTTGAACGTATTACGCTCATCAATATTATCTGAACCAGCGTAAAGGTCATCATGAACGTTAGGGTTACCAGCAACGACAAATAAGTCCCACTCAAATGTATCAGCAGTTGCATCATTACCCGCTTCAACCCAACGTACAATCTGACCATAATCATTTTCGTTGCGAGGGTTAGGACCGTATACATCTGGGTGCTTAGGACCACCAGGGAAACGCTCTTTACCGCTACCACGATTCGAGTTATTGGTTAACGTAACAAAAACTTCTTTGCTGTGAGGATGAACCGCAACCCACTCAGGACGATCCATTGGTGTAGCACCAACCGCATCAGCAGCCTGACGAGTATGAATTAATAACTCCCCCATATCAGCATAGATATCACCTAAGCGACGGCCATCAGTCGTTGGTGCATCTAATACTAAAGGCACCCATTTACCAGAACCCATGAAGTTACCATCAGTCGCTTCATTATCGTTAAAGACTGCTGCGTAAAGCGTACCTTCATGTAATAGCTCACGGTTACCGGCTTCGTTAGCTGGGTCAAATTGACCGTTAGAAACGAATTTGTAGATATATTCACTACGTTGGTCATCACCCATGTAAATAACAATACGATTATCCGGTGCTAAGGTGATGGCAGCATTTTCGTGTTTAAAGCGACCTAAAGCAGTTAATTTTTTAGGTTTGGACTCAGGGTCAAATGGATCAATTTCTACGATCCAGCCAAAGCGGTTAATTTCATTTGGCTCAACAGTCCAGTCAAAACGCTCATCGTGAAGATCCCACGCATACGTATCGTCAGCTGTTTTGCTTGAACCCTTATAGCGTTGCAGACTAGCTGTTTGCTTCTCATCAAGGAAATCACCGTACTCAACCTCATCGGCGTTTTTAGTACCGATACCAAAATAATCGGTAACATTCTCCTCACAGGTAAGATAAGTATTCCAGTAAGTGAAGCCATTTCCACAGTTACCAAAAGTACCGTAAACATTACGACCTTCTGGGTCTTTGTTAGTACGAACTAACTCAGCACCCACCGCAGGACCCACCAATTCCATTAGGGTATTAGCGTTAATGCTGCGGTTATATTTAGAATCTAAGACTGGCTCCCAAAGGCCCTGTTCATTTAAGCGCACATGTACTACTGACGCGCCTTGAGCGTGTTGAGATTTACGGACCCAGTCAGCATTCCAACCCTCACCGCTTGGTGTAACACCTTTAGGGAAGAAGTATTCTGGTGTCACATACTCATGGTTAGTAACCAATAAACCCTCTGTACTGCTACCGTTAACGCTGTTTTTAGTATCGATAGGGAAGAAATGGATACCATCATGGTTAAAACCAATCTGCTTTAACTGAGCATCTGCATCATCACTCGCATCACCACGGAACTCTGGTGAATTGCTATGCAACTTATCGCCCCAACGGTTAATAACCGCAGTACGGTAGCCATCAGGTACAGTAATGGTATCTAGTGTGTCAGCTTCTAAGCCGGCAAAGGCTTTAATTTCTTCTGGATTGAAGTTACCTAAGGCTGAATTAGCATCGCTCACTGCTTGTGCGGTAGCAGTCTTAGTAAAGACATCAGCAACGCCTAAGCCGAAGAAACTAACAACCCCAAGACCTAAACCCGCTTTTAAAAAACCGCGGCGAGATTGCGCCGCTTCTACTAGCTCATGAAACTGGGTCGTCTTGGTTTCATTTGCAGGGATATCATCTAAATCAAATTCTTTCATTACTAACTCCAATATGGAACATAAAGTAATGGCATTTTCTCAGAAAGATATTTAAATTTGATGACTGCTTTTGAATCCTGTTTTAGACGCGCTTCATCGGCTTGAAGACCATGGGCTTACCCTTAAGCTTTTCCTTAGCCATCCAATGAGCCAAGGCAGAATCTAAATGAGAGGTATGCCCAGGGAACCACTCGGCTAAGGCCTGGGTTAAGGAACGACAGACCTCTGTATCGCCTTCAGCTAACAAAACACGAACCTCAGCAACCGACTTTAAGACCTCAGCATGCTCGTCCATATGACACTCACGCGGTGGAAACTCAGTCTGCTCCATCCACTTGTCTTCTTCAGCAAAGTGAGACTTTAGATGGTCTTCCATTTGTTTGAGTCGCTCAGGTAACTGCTCATCAGTCGCCTCTTGAAGTAAGTCTAGTAACTCTACAAACTCATCATGAATATCATCCATCGGGTCATACCCTAAGGTGTAATTCGTCTCCCATTGCATTTCTTTTAGTTCAGTCATTTCTCTACTCTACTCAATCATTTTTTCTAATAAAATTAAAGTCATCGACGCTTGATTCTGCCATTATAGCAATTTGTGGCACTGTAGCTTATTGATGGGGATTACATCATCCCTTCCTCTATAATCTCACCCATACTTAGGGTGTAATAACGATCAGCCACTTGCTTGGCTAAATGATAATTTTGCTCAGAAATTAAAATACTGATGCCCTTTTTCTTGAGCTCCACGATCATCTCAATCATCTGATCGACAATTACCGGTGCCACTCCTTCTGAAGGTTCATCAAGCAACAACATAAAGGGATTACCCATCAGACTACGGGCCACACTGAGCATTTGCTGCTCACCACCGCTCATCTTGCCGCCGGGTCGGTCTATCATTTTGCCAAGATTGGGAAAGAGTTGGTACAAGCGCTCCTCAGTCCAGTAGTAAGCAGCCTCTCCATCGGGCCAATATCGCTCAGGCTGTCGACCAGTCAGCAGATTTTCCTTGACCGTCAATTCACTAAAAATACGCCTATCCTCAGGTACAAAGCCTAGGCCCGCACGAGCAATTTTATAAGACGGCGCTTTACTAATGTTCTCACCATTAAAAATCACCTTGCCCTCTTTGCGGTCCATGATATTCATAATGGCCTTAAGTGTCGTCGACTTACCGGCACCGTTCGCCCCCATCAGAGCGACTACCTCACCTTTTTTGACCTCAAAAGATAAATCAAAAATAGCCTTAGCTCGCCCATACCACGCAGAAAGGTTATTAACACTAAGTAACGTAGTTGAATCACGCATGCTAGACCTTAGCTCCCTCTGCAAAAAGGCTGGTTCCTAAATAAATGGCTCGTACCTGCTCATTCTCAGCAATGTCTGCTGCTCCACCCTCGGCGATTAAACTACCCTCAGCCAACACCAAAATACGATCGGCATAGTTAAAAACAACATCTACGCTATGCTCAGTAAATAGCACTGCCATTTGCCGTTGTAGCGACAAAGACTTCACTAATTTCATCAACAAATGACGCTCATCCGGTGCCATACCGGCAGTTGGCTCATCCATCAGCAATAACTCTGGACTATGGGCCAAAGCCATTGCTAACTCAAGACGCTTCACATCACCATAAGCCAACTCACTGGCTAAACGCTCTGCTAAATGTACTAAACCGACTTGCCGCAACATCTCACTCACATCATGATGTGTCTCAAAACCTTGTGAGCGCGCTTGGTGCAAGGCTAGCTGCATATTTTCAAAAACACTCATCGAGTTAAAGACCGTCGAAATTTGAAAAGTACGGCCAATGCCCTTAGCCCAAATACCTGCAGCGTCTAAACCATTTAACGATTTGTTTTTATATAAAATCTCACCACCACTAGGTTCGAACTGACCGCCAACCATATTAAAAATGGTCGATTTACCTGCGCCATTGGGACCGATTAAAGCAAGCATTTCACCGCGTTTAATATCAAAAGAGGTGTCATTAACGGCCCAGAAATCACCATAGCGCTTACTAATTTCCTGAACCTCTAAAATCACTTCCGGCGACAGATTATTCACCTTACTCGGTACCTCAAGTTGCAACTCCTCTAACTCTTCAGGAGCTGCTGAGGTAGAGCGTGTCGGTGCGCGTTGTTCATCCTTAGCGCCAAGCCTAAACCAGTTTTTAATACTAACCAAACCACCCGGCAATACCAACACCAATACTAAAATAATGGCACCTAATAACGCCTTCCAGTAATCGCTAAATAACGTTACCCAATCATGTAAAATGACATAACTGACCGCCCCCACTAAAGGACCGACCACTGACTGAATCCCGCCTAACAGTACCATCACCAAACCATCGACTGAACGGGCAACGCTAAGCTCATCGGGTGAAATACTACCCTTAGCATAGACATATAAAATACCGGCAATGCCGGCAAAAAAACCGGACACCACAAAAGCCTGCCATTGCACCCGTTTAACCCGAATACCAAGGGCTTGAGCACGCATTGGCGCATCACGAGTGGCACGCATTGAATACCCAAAGGGGGTAAACAGCAAATGACGGATAATCAGTACAGTAGCAATAACCACCACTAAGCTAAAGTAATAAAAATTACGTGGCTCATCTAAAATACCCTCCGGCCAAATCCCGATAAGCCCATTAGAACCACCTGTAAAACCATCCCATTGAAAGATAACTGACCAGACAAACTGGGCAAAGGCAAGTGTCAGCATGGCCATATATATGCCGGTTAGACGTACACTAAACCAACCAAAGACGAGTGCCGTAACAAGCCCACCTAAAGGAGCAACTAACACCACCAGCCACATTGGCCAAGCTAACTGAGTAACTAAGATCGCCGCTGTATAAGCACCCACACCAAAAAATGCCGCATGTCCAAAAGAACTCATACCGCCAGGCCCGACGATAAAGTACAAGCTACTCGCAAAGAGCATCATAATCAGACCATCTTGCATAATCAGCATTAAATACGGCCATTGCTCTTCGAGTAAAGGAAAACTGGCAAGCACTACAATAATAAACGCCGCAAAAAGCTTATAACGACTAGAAGCTCGAAGTAACGGTGGCTCATTGTATAACGCACGGGGCATAGTATCCTGAGGCTTACCCAGTAGCCCCCACGGACGGAAAATCAATACCAGTGCCATCAGCACAAACTGCATCACCAAGGTCAATTGGCTAAACTCAATGGTCATACCAAAAATAGTCTGCGTTCCTAGCCAAATACAAAGCGCCTTAATTTCTGAAATTAATAAGGCGGCTAAAAAAGCACCAGGAATCGAGCCCATACCACCGATAACAACAACGGCAAACACATCTCCGATAAGATTTAAATCAATGGTTAAACTAGCCGGTTCACGTGGTAACTCTAGCCCTGCAGCAAGCGCTGCTAAAAAGCAGCCTAGCGCAAAAACAGCGGTAAATAACCAAGCCTGATTAACACCTAAGGCGCTCAACATCTCCCTATCATGAGTCGCCGCACGCACATATAAACCAAAACGAGTAAAGCGTAATAAGGCCCAAACCGCCACCAAAATGACAGGCCCCAAGACAATTAACAATAAATCATACTCAGGAAAGGAGCGATTTAAAATATCTACAGCACCCTCTAAACCAGGTGCCTTAGGACCTAATAAATCCTCAGGCCCCCACATCCAAAGGGCAAAGTCACTGATAATCAATAAAATAGCAAAAGT
This sequence comes from uncultured Oligella sp., assembly GCA_947632105.1. Classification (GTDB taxonomy): domain Bacteria; phylum Pseudomonadota; class Gammaproteobacteria; order Burkholderiales; family Burkholderiaceae_B; genus Oligella. The sequence continues at coordinate 40,777 of CANROD010000009.1, forward strand.
TGCCAATAACTGAAATAGCTCCGGCGACTTATAAATACGCCGCAACACAACTATTTCAACAATGGTCCCAACCACGGCGACAATGAGGGCAGAAGCAACAATACTGCCCCAAAAACCAAACCCTGTATCTGCCCCCCACGTAGTACTAAAGCTATAGGCAATATACAGGCCGAGCATATAAAAGGAGCCGTGCGCAAAGTTAACAATGCGACAGACTCCAAAAATAATAGTCAAACCTAAGGCCGCTAAAAATAGCGTAGAAGTGCTCGCTAAGCCATTGAGCAATTGAATTAATAAAGCGTCCATTTACTTAAATACTGATTAGTCATCCACAGGACGTAACTTTGTAACCTCTTCGTCAGTGGGCTGAACATCCTTACCGTCAATATACTGAATATTAGTCATGATACCCTCACCATCCTTAATATCTAAGGTACCCACAAAAGCGCCCATCGTTGATTGGTGATCCTGTGGTCGGTAGTAGATTGGACCGAGCGGTGAGTCATGTTCAAGACCTCTAAAGGCCTGAATTAAATCCTCTGTCTCAGTAGAGCCGGCTTTTTCAATCCCTGCAGCTAAAGACTGCACCATCATATAACCGACAATTGAGCCTAACCGCGGATAATCATCGAACATTTCCTGATAAGCTGTTAAGAAAGCGTCATGCTCTGGCGTATCAATGGCATACCAAGGGTATCCAGTCACAAACCATCCAATTGGCGTATCCTCACCAAGCGTATCCAAATACTCCGGCTCACCACTGAGCATACTAACGGTTGGTAAATCATCAAAGACATTACGAGTTTGACCAGCACGCACAAACTTAGTTAGATCCGTACTAAAGAGCACGTTGAATAAAGCCTCAGCTCCTGAATCATCTAAAGCCTGCACCACACTACCGGCATCAATTTTATTTAAAGGCACCGCTTGCTCAAGGACAAACTCAATATCCGGTTGATGCTTGCGCATTTCCTCTTTAAAGGTTTCAATTGCCGACTGACCATACTCATAGTTAGGATAAATCAGAGCCCAGCGCTTTTTCTTAAACTCAACAGCAGCAGGTACCAGCATACGCGTTTTCATATAAGTCGAATCACGTAAACGGAATGTGTAACGGTTACCATCACCCCATGTCATTTTGTCAGTTAATGGCTCACCCGCTAAAAAGAAAACCTCATTTTGACGAGCATAATCCGCAATTGCTAGCGCAATATGAGATAAAAAGCTGCCCGCTAATAGATCAACCTTATCGCGTCGCAATAACTTCTGAGCCTCACGAATAGCGGCTCCGGGATTACCTCCATCATCACGAGTAATAACCTCTAGCTCCCTGCCACCCAGTAAACCACCGGCCTCATTAACCTCATGCACAGCTAACTCAATGCCCTTTTTGTAGGGCTCTAAAAATGACGGTATGGTTTTGTAGCTATTAATTTCACCAACCTTAATAACATCTTTTGCAACAGCATGACCACTCAATACGGCTAAAGAAAGAGTGAGCAATGCTGCTTTAAATAAGTGCGAGAAGCGGGCCATCGTTTACTACCTCTTGTAAATGATTTAAAATCATATGGTTATTCAATGACTCTGTATTATAAAGTAAGAACTAATATTGAGTTGAGTTATCTTTTTTGAAATTAGAGATTCGCTTTATATTTTATAATTAAAGCGCTTTATAAAAAACAAATCTCCACACATACGGAAATTCATAATATGGCAGCTTTTTTAGAAGGCAAAGTACTTAGCGTACACCACTGGACAGATACATTATTCAGCTTTACCACCACACGTGATGAGGCCTTACGCTTTAAAAACGGTCACTTCATTATGATTGGCTTACCAGTCGATGGTAAGCCTCTTTTACGCGCTTATAGTGTTGCCAGTGCCAACTACGAAGATCATTTAGAGTTCTTGAGCATTAAGGTCCCTGATGGCCCACTCACCTCTCGCTTACAGCACATCAAAGTAGGCGATAACATTATCGTCGGTCGTAAGCCCACCGGTACACTAGTACTCGACTATTTATTACCTGGTAAGCGCTTATATCTACTCTCTACCGGTACCGGCCTTGCTCCATTCCTAAGTATCACGCGTGACCCTGAGACCTATGAGCAATTTGATGAGGTTATTTTAGTTCACGGTGTGCGTACAGTTGCTGAGCTTGCTTACTACGATATGTTCACCAAAGAGTTACCTAATCACGAATACTTAGGTGAGATGGTATCTAAACAGCTTAAATACTACCCGACAGTCACTCGCGAAGAGTTTGTTAACAAGGGTCGTATCACTAGCCACATTGAGACTGGTAAGTTATTTGAGGACTTAGGTGTACCAGTACTTAACCCTGAAGAGGACCGCGTGATGATCTGCGGCAGTCCAGAGATGCTACGTGAGCTTAAGGAAATGGTCGAGGCTCGTGGCTTTGTTGAGGGTAATACTTCTACCCCGGGTCACTTCGTTATCGAACGTGCATTCGCAGAGCAATAAGATCTTTAAGTCTTAGAAAAAATGGCAAGGTAAAAATTAAATACCTTGCCGTTTTTTATTGCATCATGAGCTAAATGCAGAAAGAATCCACGTAATACTTTCCCATAACAAGCGCATCGAAAATACAATCAGAAGTAGCCCCATCAATCTTTCGAACCAATGACTAATACGCAGGAATCGTTCACGAATACGTGGACTGGTAAATATCAAACTGACTAATACAAACCAAGCAGCGTTAATAAAACACATCCACAGTCCATAAAAAACCTGGATGCGCAACGGAGTTGATGTGCTTACCACTGTCGTAAAAACCGCTAGAAAAAAGAGCGTCGCCTTGGGATTAATAGCATTAGTTAAAAAACCTAACGTAAATGATTGACGCCAATTCCTTAGCTTTACCTCTACATTGTCATTATTCAACGGCAGTCCAACGTTCTGTCCACCCGCCTGTCTGATAAATGTAAATCCAAGATACAGTAAATAGACGCCACCTACCAGCCCGACCACTTTAAGTAACCAAGGCATAGTGTGCATTAAAGCACCTACCCCGAGTAAAGTATAAATGACATGCACTGAAATACCAGCCCCAATGCCCAAGGCGGTACTAATACCCGCTTTACGGCCATGGCGTATGCTCTGATGAGTTGTGACGGCAAAATCCGGGCCTGGCATCACTACTGCAAGAAAATGGATACTGGCAAGCGCAAAAAACTCACCCAAGTACTCAGACATAATATTGTCCTATGTCAACCGACATATTTTCACACATCAAACTCTTAGCCATAGTTTCCTTATCCAATACATTTTTCGTCATGCAATGATTACTCCTATTCATTCCTTAATAATTATATTAAGGAAATCAGCGTGTGATAATATAGCCAAAATTCAAATGTTCTTTGCCTCATGAGCACAAATCAAATAATCCCTCTAATGGGAGAAATGGCCATTTTAGTCAAGGTGGTCGAAACAGGAAGTTTTTCAGAAACTGCACGCCAGTTGGGAACAACACCATCGGCTATTAGTCGGGCCGTCGCTCGCCTTGAAAACGCATTAGGCACACGACTATTACAACGCACTACTCGCAAGCTACGTCTAAGTGAAAGTGGGCAAGAGGTTTATCTTCGCTGCGTGGATTTGGTAAGCGCTGCTCAGGCGGTTATGGCTGCTTCCGGACAAATAAACCCAGAGCCGCAAGGACGAGTGAGAATCAGCGTACCCAAGGCTGTAGGTCGTTTTGTTATTCACCCTCATATTCCTGACTTTTTAGCGAAATACCCTAAGATTGATATAGAACTACAACTCAAAGACAACTATGTCGACTTAATTGATGATCAAGTCGATTTAGCAATTCGTATTACCGATCGCCCCTCGCCTGGATTGATGGGTAGGCGACTCTTAAAGATAGACCATATTTTATGTGCAACAAAGGAATACCTTGCTGCTCACGGAATACCTTCTCATCCAAACGACTTGAAAAATCATAACTGTATTTTTCTAGGAGAAGAGCCTAGTGATTCACACTGGAAGTTTCTTCAAGACAATAAAAAAATTACTGTAAACATATCTGGTCGCTATGCAGTTAACCATACGGGGGCTCGTTTAGACGCTGTACTCCATCACCTCGGTATTGGTAGTCTTCCATCCTTCACAGCAAGGCATGCGCTACAGCAAGGCCAAATCGTACACGTTTTGTCAGATTGGACATTCACAACCAACTATTGCGGTGATGCTTGGGTACTTTACCCTCCAACCAAACACCTTCAACCCAAACTCAGCGCCTTCATCACCTTCATGGCAGAACGACTAAGTCAAACACCTAAGCTAGGCAATCCTTTGGAGGATAATCAAATTCCAACGCCAACACAGCCCTATGAACTACCAGAGATAGCAAAGTAAGCGGACTTTAGAATCCGACCGATTTACCATTATTAAAAATAACTTTCCCAAAACTGCAAATGTCTTTTTACCCTAGTTAATCCTACGTAATACTCATTACGGGCACTTTCTTCACCAACCTTTCTGGGTAAAAAGCTTTCCTCATCAGCACTATAAAGCACAACAAAATCAAATTCCTTACCCTTAGCTTGGGCTACTGTTAGGCACTGTAAACCTGAGCGGTCATTCCATGACTTATAAAGCGACTGACTGATTTGTGGCCAGCTCTCAAAAGTAACATTTAAAGAATGCAATAGCTTTAATAAAATACGCCATGAGGTGTAGTGATACTCTGAAGCTAACCCGGCCGACTCAATCACTCTAAAAAGTCCAGCCTGTTCTGCAAACTTAGCTAATAAAGGCGCCAGTGGCTCCTCCATATTGCTCTTTAAAACACCCCTCAGCGCAGTGACCATATGCTCACTAAAAGCCGGCCCCCCCTGATTACTTGATAGATGCATAAAGGTATAAGTCTGAAAGCTTTTAGCATTCTCGGATTTAATCACCTCTACCTTAGCTTCAGGACTTAAGAAACAATAATTGCCCTGAAAAAAACGTTTCACATCATAAGAAAATGCCTTTTTAGCTGAACTGTTTGAGGCCCTAGGAGTATCAGGCGTTGTACCAGCTAATAAAGGTAATTGAGCAGTTTTTAACGCAAACAGGACATTGACCAAACTAACTACATAAAGCTGTGACAAGTTATAACTCATCCGATAGTCACCACGCGTATGCATCCAAATCTGCCAAGCCGATTTCATCGATTGCAATTGATTTTGAGCAATTAAAGCAACGCGTTTACGTGGTTTAGTCAGTAATTCAGGAAATTGATTTTTAGGTCGATGCTCAATTGTCACCGCTGGTTTTTCTGCCGCCTCAATGCTTTTTAAACTGGTTTTTGAAGCCAAAGAAGCAATTCCTTGGTCAAATCGATGGCTGAAGTTTTGCTCAACTACACCCGCTTGAAAATGCTCAATAAACTGCTTAAAAACGACTTCTGTATCAGCCCCACGCCACGCGAAGACGTTTTGATAACGGTCTCCTACCGCCATCACAAAGCAGTTAGACTTGATAAGCCGCTGAATAAAATCTAATTGTAGTGGTGAAATATCATGAAACTCATCAATAAAGACAAAGCGATAGCCCTTAAGACAGGCACTATTTTCAAAATACTCATGATGATATAAATCACTCACCGCCTCTGATAAGCGTCTAAAGCCCTCACGCTCCCGATAACCGGTCAAACTCGCATCACTACGGCTATACCAAGTCCAACGTAAATCCTCATAGCGCTTAAAGCATCTAGCCACCAAACGAATATCGAAGTTTAGGCGGTCACCACAAATATCCAGCTGCTCTTCTAAAGAGTCGGCTTTAAAGGCCATCGTTGCGCGGAAATAATCAAAGTCCTCCAAAAGCAACCATAAGTCCTGATCACTTAGCTGGGGGGCGTAGAAATCTAAATCATATAACCCCTCACAAACCTCTTCAACCAAGTCCGGTAAAACTCGCTCTACAACCTCATTAGAACTTAACACCGTCCGCTCATCACCCAGCTCCTGCAAGGCTTCCATCGCCAAGGCATCAATGGTGGAAATCTTATTATTCTGGTCTAAATAAAGTCCTAAGTTCGCCGTGTAATCTCGTAACACACCAGCTCCAGCACGGCTAAAAGCGAGCATTAAACGCTTACCCGGCTCATCACGCAGCAACTCCATTTGCTTAGCTAGCAACGTCGACTTACCACTACCAGCCACACCCTCAATTAAAATGGCGGACTTATTTTGCGCTACAAAAAAAGACGTATCACTCATGGTCTAATTCACTTTACTTAGAAGTGCCAACTCGCGTTTACTTTCAAAGCGACGCCGCTGGCCTGTAATGGGGTCTTGAAACTCAATCGCTCGTGCTAATAACTGCAAAGGGTTACTAAAATCATCCGCCGCTCGCATCTCACCAAGCACGGGATAAAAATTATCATCGCATATAGGTATACCGAGCGCATTCATATGCACCCTTAACTGATGTTTACGACCACTCAATGGTTCTAAATAATAATGTGATAGGCTATCACCACGCCTTAAGATACTAATCTTTGTTTCACTATTACTTGGCTTATCCACCTCCATCATCGTAAAGTACTGTGGACTTTTAACGATATGACTTTGATAAACCAAAGGAAACGCTAATTCCTCAATCGTCGGCGCAATGGCTTCATAAAACTTAGTCACCTGACGGCTTTGAAAAAGGCTTTGATAAGCGCCACGGTCCTCAGTACGCAAGCTAAAAAGTAATACGCCCGCTGTCTCTCTATCTAAGCGGTGTATAGGTGAAATTTCGGACAAACCGAACTGCTTACGCAAACGCGATAAAACTGTTTCATGTACATAGCGACCACTAGGAATACTAGCTAGAAAATGTGGCTTATCTACCGCTAATAAATGCTTATCTTGATATAAGATCTCAATATCAAAAGGTACCTCCACCTCATCTGGTACCTCTCGGTAATACCAGAGCCAACTGTCAGGCTCAAAAGCACTCTCTAAAGAAAAAGGCTGCCCCTCTGTATTAACCATTTCACCAGCGGCTAAACGTGCCTTGAGAATATCGGCAGGCATATAAGGGAAGCGCTCAAGCAAGAAGCTTAAAAGGTCAGGCCATTGGCCATCGCGAGGTAAATACAAACGACTAGGATTGACCCCACCCCGCATGGGCAATGGTGCTTTCATAGAATATATCGGGTAATTATTAATCCACTAGATCGTAACCGGCGTCATCTAAAGCCTTACGAATTACTTCAATATCAATAGCTGTGTTGGAGCTAATCGTTGCACCAGCTTTTTCAAGGCTAACCTCAACCGACTCAACACCAGGCACCTCTGATAATGCCTCATCAACGTGCTTAACGCAGTTGCCGCATGACATGCCCTTAATACTGACAAATTTTTCTTCCATCACAATCTCCCAAAAAATAATAAAGAAAACTAATTACAACGCGCGATTCGACACTCATTGAGACCATCCTCTTCGCCAGGTTTGATGACTGAGCCATCTAAAGCACAAACACCACGCAGACCAACCGAATAACTCTCAAAACCCATCCGCTGAAAGTGAGGACTATAGTCATAATGGTCATGGTGATGTCCATGAAATATGGCGCTAACACCCATCTGTCTAGCTAGGCGATCGAGTACCGAAAAGCCAAAGCGATTACAGGACGGAGCCTCGTGACAGACTAAAATATCCGCCTTTAAACAGCGTAGGGCCATATAAGTCTCAGGAAAAATAGAACTACGGTTGCGCAAAGACACACCGCCATTCCATAACTGACGTGGATGGGCGTCCTTGACATAGTCCTCGTGTGAAAAGTAATTCCAACACTCATCACCTGGATGCCAAATCTTGCCCCTAAAAACACCACCTAAGCCTGCAATACGTAAACCGGCAATCTCAGCAACGCGGCCATCAAGATTAAACTCATTCATTTCAGAATCAAAGAGATTAGTATAGTAATGCTCTTTATCTGTATCATGATTACCGTGAATCCACCAAACCTCGGTCAGCTGCCTAACCTCATGAAACATCACTTGCAAAGGCTCCGGAGCCTCTAAATCACCAAGCAATACGATCGCCTTCGGCCGATATTGCTCCACAATGGGTAAGCAATGATCGAAGCCGCCATGAAGGTCGCCGAAAAATAATACTTGATGCTTCATATCTGCAAATTAAATAATCAATCTCACTTCTAAGTATAACGTATATAAGTAGTCCAACAGATACTTGAGTGCTTCAGCCTATTCACGTACTAGGACTAACCATGAGTTACATTATTAACTCTTCCAATTACCCCCCAATGGTCATTAAAATCAAAAGGCTATTTAGCAATTTAAAAATGATAAAAACTTACACTATTTTCTCTCATGGAGGAGACTGTATGAAGCAATTACTTCACATAAGCAATCCCAAAAAGCTCGCCCTTGTCTCGGCTTTAGCCGTCGGCATAGCAATCGCTTCCAGCACTTCTTGGGCTCGCGAAGCTAATGTTAAAATCACTGCCCCCACTAGCGCAGTCGCTACTCATAATTACGATTATGAGATGAACGTTTTCCATCCGGTTCAAGCCACTAATGGGATGGTCGCCACTGAGCAAAATCTAGCTTCTCAAATCGGTTTAGAGATTTTAAAAAATGGTGGTAATGCGGTCGATGCCGCCGTTGCCATTGGCTTTTCACTCGCTGTTAGCTTACCTAATGCAGGTAATATCGGTGGAGGCGGCTTTATGCTTGTGCATGATGCCAAAAGCAATAAAACAGTTGCCCTCGACTTCCGTGAAAAAGCACCTGCTGCTGCCACACAGACTATGTATCAAGACGAAAATGGTGAAATCATTCCACGTAAGTCTTGGTATACTCACCAAGCCATAGGAGTCCCAGGTACTGTAGCTGGCCTAACCAAGGCCTTAGAGCAATGGGGTTCACTACCCTTAGCCGACGTTTTACAGCCAGCTATTGAATTAGCCGAGCAGGGTTATGAGGTTTCTCCTACCATGGCCAAATTACTCCAGGTAGAAAAAGATAACCTTGGTAAATGGCCAAGTACCAAAGCCATTTTCTTTGACGGTGATGAGCCATTAGCCCTTGGCGATACCTTAGTACAAAAGAATTTAGCTGAAAGCCTAAAGCTTATCGCTCAAGAAGGCGCTGATGCTTTTTACAAAGGCGCAATTGCCGATGAAATCGTGCGCGACCAAGAAGCCCACGATGGTCTAATTACCAAAGAGGATTTAGCAAGTTACGAAGCTATCGAGCGCGAGGTCGTGCGTGGCGACTACCGAGGCTATGAAATTGTCTCAATGCCATTACCAAGCTCCGGTGGTATTCATATTGTACAAATGCTCAATGCCTTTGAGCATTTACCCATTAAAGAGTCTGGTGTTAATAGCGCAAAAACCATCAGCCTAATGGCTGAAACTATGAAGCGTGCGTACGCCGATCGCTCTGAATATTTAGGTGATAGCGACTTTGTCGATGTACCTATTCAAGAGCTAACCAGCAAAGAATATGCTAAAGCTATTGCTGATGAGGTTCTCAAAGGAGAAATCACAGCAGCTCAAGAAATTAAACCTGGTGACTTAGCCCCTTATGAGAGTGATCAAACCACTCACTACTCGGTTGTTGACAAAGAAGGCAATGCAGTGGCGGTTACCTACACCCTCAACCTAAACTTCGGTAGCGGTATAGTCGCAGGTGAAACCGGTATTCTCATGAATAACGAGATGGATGACTTTTCCTCTAAGCCCGGTGTACCAAATGCCTTTGGATTAATTGGTGGTTCTGCCAATGCCATTGAAGCAGGCAAACGCCCCCTTTCATCTATGACCCCGACAATGGTCCTAAAAGATGGCAAGCCTTGGCTTGTCACTGGTAGTCCAGGCGGTGCACGCATTATCACGACCGTACTGCAGCAGATCATCAATACCGTTGATTTTGGTATGAACCCTGCCGCAGCGACTAACACACCGCGTTTCCACCACCAGTGGTTACCTGATGAGTTACGCTTAGAGGTCGGCTTTAGTCCTGATACTATTCAACTATTAGAGAATGCTGGCTACGAAGTAAGTGTGAAGCCTAGCATGGGCCGTACTCAAACAATCCAAATAATCGACGACACCATGTACGGTTATTCCGATCCTCGTAATCCGGACGGTTCTGCGGTCGGGTACTAATCAACTACAACGTCTATTAATCAAGAAAAATGGCTGAAATTCTAATGGAATTTCGGCCATTTAAATTTAAATAATTACTACTTTTTTCAACAACATCATGTGTCTAATCGTAATGAGTTTTGATTTCAGCAGCAAATTCTTTTGGTATATTCCCTGAAAGGAAAGTCCTTGCTTTAATAATAACTCTGAACTGACTCCATAAAGTAGAATTTCCATACGAGGAAATGAACAATAAAACGATCAAGATTTACTGATAGCCAAATTATGGTAATTCTTAAATAAGCTGAATCGAGGACACCCGTGCCTGAGTTGTGTCGAGAGCACACCATGAGTAGTGACACGTTTTACAAGTGGCGTGCTAAATATGTCGAAATAGATGCCTCCATGATGACCCGTTTAAAAGAGCTTGAGGCTGAAAATCCGCGACTTAAAAAAATGTATGAAAAACATTTGAAAGCAAAAATTGCTCGAGAGCTAATTGAAAAAAAGTGGTAGCGCCGTCTCAACGCAAAGAGATGGCGCAATAAGCCATTCATCAGTTTAACGTTAGCATTTGTCAAAGCTGCTATTACTATCAACCTAAACTCCGTGATGAGAATGAGGTGATTGCTGACTGACTAATATAGCAATAGGTGGCATCAAACTAATGTATAAATTACGAACCCATTCTGCTGAAAAATACTACTAAAAATAGGGGATTAACGTATTACATACAATAGTTATACTTGTTTTAATATTAAATGATGTCCCAAAATAAATTTATTTTGGGACATATACTTTAACTTTGATTCTGTTGTATTAGAAATTAGATACTCAACGTTAAAAACCAATATATTCGCTTTTAACTTATCGAATAGAAATTAAGAGTATAAAGTTATTAACCTGCTAATGTTTTCGCTATATAAACCCAAGCCGGTGCAGCAACAATAAATCCGATCACACTTACAGCAAGGCTTGAAGTAGCTTGACGAGTATAAACTTGATATTTTCCTGAGATAATTACGCCAGAAAATGCTGGTGGTAATGCAACACTTAAAACGAGCATTTGAAGCGTTAAACTACTTAGATTAAAAGCAAGACCTACAGCTAAAAATACGCCTGGCATCAACACTAATTTAAAGAAAGTGTTGTAAGCAATCTCCCAATCCAGTTCAAATTTATATGCAGCCAATGTCAAACCCGCAGCAAAAACAGCAACACTTGAGTTTGCCTGTGCAAGTAACTTAAAGGTAGGATCCGCTTGTTCTGGTACTTTAATTCCAATTAATACTAATACCACAGCAAGGATAGGAGCCCAAACAACAGGTTGTTTTACAGCGGAAAGAAGTGCATTTTCTTGCTGTCCATTAGTTGTATTTGTACTAGTTGCACCAGATTTGCTATTAGCTGCACTTAATAAATATAACCCAAGAGGCAGAGTAATTGCATTAACCACAATCGCAACAATGGCAACAACAAGTCCAGTCTCTACACCTGTTCCATAAAGCGGGTCAAGAATAGCATAACCAAGAAAACCTATTGTCGGAGAACCAGCAACAAGAGCACATACCGCGGCATCTGCTTTTGAACGCTTAAAAAACCATTGCATCGTAAAATACGAGAGCATAAATAATGCGACAAGACCTACTATAGATATAATAGTTAATGTTGCATTAGCAAATAACATTTCTCTATCAGCACGAACAATAGAAATAAAGAGTGCTGCAGGTAATGCATAATCTAACACTAGCTTATTCAGAACTTGTGATTGCCCTGCTGCAAATACGTTTTTCTTACCACTAACATACGCAATAGCTATAATGACTAAAATTGGTATTAAGTCAGAAAATAGCATTTTAGACATAAAAGATTCCATAATTACTATCCTTTAATTTTTCATAAAAAAACTGACAGGTTATGTCAGTTTTTTTTGAATTTAGTTAAATTATTTGCCTTTAACTATGGTTTGATATTTTTGACGTAGAGAGCTAATAAATGGTTCATCAATGTCTAAATGCCCTTTGACCAAGTCTTTAGGAGTTAAAGCTAACCAGTTATTCAAAGATACATCGCTATACTTAGCTTTATGGAATACGTTAAGAACTCTTACTGGTTCATCTCCTATGTTTTCAATATAGTGAGATAAGGTTCTTGGTACATAACCAACATCTCCTGCTGTATAGTCAAATGTTCTTGCATTATTGACAGCATCAAATATTGTCATACGAGCTTTGCCACTAATATAATATTGAAGCTCATCAGCATCTGGATGCCAATGAATTTCACGCATGCCTCCTGGCTCTAAATCAATAATTAGTGTTGCAAGATCAGTAACTTCAAATGTTTCATTATCTACTAACTGTGTTGCACCACCTTCAAACTCTTTTTTAGGTTGTTTTGAGGCTTTAAATACATATTTATTTGTAAAATTAACAGCTCCAAGCTCTTTACGAACTTCTTCGAGTGGACCTGGCTCAGGTAAACGGAAGATATATTTTTCACTGGCAGGAATACCATCAAATGCTTCAACAGGCACACCAAAATTTTTCGCTAAAACGTCTTTAGGCGTATGAGCAAATAGCTCAGTGACTAATAATGTTTGGTTTTCAGAAAAGTTACCGTCATTAAATACTAAAACGAATTCAGTTCCTTCATCATCTAATCCTTGAATAGCATGAGGGAAACCTGGAGGAGCGTACCAAAGATCTCCTTCCTCTAAATCTTCAATTAATACATTGCGTTGATTATCGATTAAATAAAATCTAACTTTACCTTTTAAAACATAGGCCCATTCGCCTTCTTTATGCCAATGAAGCTCACGCACAACACCTGCTGGAAGACGCATATTAACAATGGCCATTTCTTTCATTGCCCCCATTTCTCTTTGCGTTACTTCACGCGCCCAACCACCATCTTCTAAGCGGTTGTGTGCCATAGCAAATGAGAATTTAAGGTTAGGAATACCGCCATGGTCTGTTTCTGGTGGTATTAAAAGATCTGGGTTCTGTTTTTCTGCTTCTAGGTTACGAGGGCCAAGGATGTCTGCACCTTGAGTTCCGCGAATTGGTTGAATATTTTTAGTCATTTAGATTCTCTGCCTTTATTTGTTCAAGTTTAAGTGTTAATTTTTATAACCCGTTTAACTAAGCATTTATAAGGTAATAGTCCTCCATTTCACTAAGTATTCATAAATAATAGTTCCATTAAGGAAATAGAAATTATGAAATAATTAAAATATCAACATTAATACTAACATTAATACTAACTAAATAATCATTAAAACTCTAATAAACTATGTTGAAGATATTAGAATATTAAAACTTTGGTAATTGTATCTAACAAACCTAGCAATAATTATGACAATTAAACGTGAGCAGTATACGGTATAATTTAGAGCACAAGCTGCCAAAAAAACAGAAGAAAATAATGGCAATATAAGTCTCACTTCTCGAGAACTAGATTAAACTAATATTTAAAAAAGCCCTTAGATAGTTAATTATCTAAGGGCTTTTTTACGTCTATACATCATTTAACGGTTTGAGATACCATTTCATCGTTCGTGAGATTCAATAGACTCTAACAACACTACTAACTAAACATCTAAGTTAGCTGCTAATAACGCATTTTCCTCAATAAATGCACGTCTAGGTTCAACCTGGTCACCCATTAAGGTACTAAAAACGATATCAGCGTTAATTGCGTCCTCAACCTGTACTCGTAATAAACGACGTACTGTAGGATCCATGGTAGTTTCCCACAACTGATCAGGATTCATCTCACCCAGACCCTTATAGCGTTGCTTAGTCACCTGACGATCGGCTTCAGAATTTAGCCATTTTAGTGCATCACGGAAATCATCAATACGCTCTTGTCGACGACGGTCGCCCTCACCACGGTATACGATAGCTCGCTCACCGATTAGACCGCTAAAGGTTTGAGCTGCACGATTGAGCAAAGCGTAATCCTTACTCTCAACAAACTCCGTATCCAACACAGTCACACGAATATTACCGTGGTGATTGCGATTAACTAGGATTTGATATTTATTAAGCTCAGGATCAAACTCAAGCTTAAAACTAACTAAATGAGGATGGGCAGGATCAACTAGCGCTTCAGCTAAGGCATCTATACTCGATTGAGCAGTCTCTTCAGAACTCAAATCAATGCTCACACCCTCAGCAATAGCCGATAACGTATCCACATCATAACTGCGCGATAAACGCTCAGTCACTGCGTCCACCTCATAGTAAAGCTCAAATAGCTCTTTTAGACGCTCACCCTCAATGGACTCAGCCCCTTCAGATGGAGTAATACCTGCATCCTTAAGTGCCACTTGCTTCATAAAAGCAATTTCCTCGATTTCATCCTTAAGGTAACGCTCCTCACGACCAAACTTAACGCGATATAGAGGAGGTTGGGCGATATAGACATAGCCACGCTCAATTAACTCAGGCATTTGACGATAGAACAATGTCAATAACAGCGTACGAATATGGGCACCATCAACGTCCGCATCCGTCATGATGATAATACGGTGATAGCGTAACTTATCAATATCAAACTCAGGCCCGATACTGGTACCAAGCGCAGTGATTAAGGTCGTAATTTGATCGCTGACGATTAGACGGTCAAAACGTGCTTTTTCAACGTTAAGTACCTTACCGCGCAACGGTAAAATCGCTTGGAACTTACGGTCACGACCCTGCTTGGCCGAACCACCAGCAGAGTCACCCTCCACAATATAGAGTTCAGACTTAGCTGGGTCTTTTTCTTGACAATCCGCTAACTTACCTGGCAGGCCGGCACCCTCTAATAGCCCCTTACGTCGCGTCCCCTCACGGGCACGACGAGCAGCTTCGCGTGCAGAAGCTGCTTGAACTACTTTTTCACAAATAGCACGTGCGTCTTGAGGATTTTCTAATAACCAAGTTTCAAGCGCTTTACTTACTGCGTCTTCAACCGCAGGACGAACTTCACTGGAAACTAGACGATCCTTAGTCTGGCTACTAAACTTAGGCTCAGGCACTTTAACTGACAATACGCAAGCTAAACCCTCACGAATGTCATCACCATTCGTTTGTACCTTAGCGCGCTTTGACAGCTCATTATCAAGAATGTACTTATTAACCACGCGAGTCATTGCTGCACGTAAACCGGTTAAATGAGCACCGCCATCACGCTGTGGAATATTATTGGTAAAGCAAAGGACCTGTTCGTTATAACCATCATTCCACTGCATAGCTACATCGACAGTCACGTTAACACCACCGGCGTCTGAATCAGAAGAACTGTTGAAGATAGTTTCGTGAGCAGCTGTGCGGCTCTTATTAATAAACTCAACGAAACCCTGTACACCACCGGCATAAGAAAAGTTTTCTTCACGGCCATTAATCTCATCAATAAGACGAATAGCCACACCGTTATTTAAGAAAGATAGCTCACGCAAACGCTTAGAGAGTACCTCCCAGTGATACTCAATGTGAGAGAAAATCTCGATATCAGCTAGGTAATGCACCTTGGTACCGGTTTTATCGGTTGAACCAATCACCTCTACAGAACCTTGTGGCACGCCCTGAGCAAAATCAATTTGATGAACCTTGCCCTCGCGACGAATCGTCAAACGTAGCCACTCGGATAACGCGTTAACACACGCCACACCTACTCCATGTAGGCCACCAGAAACCTTATAACTATTTTGGTCAAACTTACCACCGGCATGAAGCTCAGTCATAACAATCTCGGCCGCACTACGGTGAAGCTCGTCATTCTCCATCACATCGGTAGGAATACCACGGCCATTATCCACAACAGAAATAGACCCGTCAGCATGAATGGTCACAACGATATCATCACAATGACCGGCTAGCGCCTCGTCAATTGAGTTATCAACCACTTCAAAAACCATGTGATGTAAACCGGTACCATCGGATGTATCACCAATATACATCCCCGGACGCTTACGAACAGCCTCTAGACCTTTCAGGACCTGAATACTACTGGCACCATAGCCTTCGACTTTTTTATTTTCTGTGTTTTCACTCATAATTTTTTACTGATTGATTAAATGCGCAATGGCATCACGACATACTTAAAGTTTTCGTCGCTTAGTAAGTTAATGATAACGGATGAACCTGCAACTGGTTTAACAGAGACAGAGATCTCCTCGTCCTTAATCACAGACAGTACATCTAGTAAGTAATTAACATTAAAACCAACTTCTAATGGATCAAAAGGATACTCAATCGCTAAGCTGTTAGTTGCTTCTTCTTGGTCCTGGTTATTAGAATAAATTTTTAGTTGGTTATCACTGAAGTTCAGCTTAATACCATGCAAACGGTCATTAGCCACTAAAATACGGGCACGCTGAAGGTTAGATTGAAACTCCTCACGGTTAATCGTCAAGTGACGGTCATAATCACTTGGAATGACACGCTTATAATCAGGGAAACGACCCTCGATTAATTTAGAAACCAAGACAATGTCACCAAAAGAAAAGCGAATTTGTGAGTGCTTAGCGTCCTTGTGAAGACTGATATAAACAGGCTCATCTGAATCGTCCAACAAACGCTGTAACTCAATGACAGTTTTAGCAGGTAAGATTAACTGTTGCTCATCACTAACGGGGGTCTCAATATCTTCAGATAAGTGAGCAAGACGATGACCGTCAGTTGCTACCGCACGTACCTTACCTGGCTGTACAACTAGTAGTATACCATTTAAGTAGTAACGGATATCCTGCTTAGCCATGGCAAAGGAGACCATGTTAAATAGGCGTTTAAGTGTTTTTTGCGGTAATACAAAGGTATTTTCTAATTCACTAGGATCGGTACTTTCACTCCAACTATCAGGCTGTTCGACTGGCGGAAAATCCTCGCCAGGCATCGTTTGTAAACTAAAACGGCTGCGACCACAGACAATCTGCAACTTACTATCCTCTAAGGTAATATCAACAATGCCTCCAGAAGGGAAAGCACGTAATACCTCAAGAAACTTACGAGCAGACACGGTCACTAGAGCTGACTCATCACCCACACCAATATCGGCGGTAGTACTAATCTCCACCTCTAAGTCAGTAGCAGTAAAACCGACACGGTTACCATCTTTTTTGATCAAGATATTAGCTAAAATCGGCATCGTACTTCTACGCTCAACAATACCTATGACCGTATTTAACGGCTTTATTAAAACTTCACTACTAGCCTTTAGTAATTGCATGATTTTCCTTTTGAATTATCCCTTTAGTGATTGCTCTAATACACGTAAGCGGTGATTTAACTCCTGATCGCGCATACGCTCCTGAGTGATCTTCTTGACAGCACTCAAAACAGTACTATGATCCCTACCACCAAAAGAGTCTGCAATTTCGTTAAGACTCTTTTGTGTAAGTTCCTTGGCTAAATACATCGCAATATGACGTGGCACCACAACTGTGCGGTGACGTCGCTTTGATTGCATATCGGAAACTTTGATTTTATAGTATTCTGCGACAGTTTTCTGAATATTCTCAATTGTAATCTGTCCTATCGATGCACTGAGTAAATCCTTTAGTGCATCGCGACAAATTTCGATGGTTAACTCTTTATTACCATAAAAACCGGCATAAGCAATTACTTTTGTTAGTGCACCCTCTAACTCTCGTACATTACTACGTACATGCTTGGCAATAAAGTACGCCGATTCATCTAGTAAATTAAATTCTCGATGCTCTTCAGCTTTTTTGTGCAAAATAGCAACTCGCAACTCTAACTCAGGTGGCTCAACACTGACCGCTAAACCCGAGTCAAAACGCGTCGTCAAACGCGCATTCATATCCTGCAATTGACGTGGATAGGTATCAGAAGTAATCACAATCTGTTTATTATCCCGCACCATACGCTCAAACAAATGAAAAAACTCCAATTGCGTACGCTCCTTACCACTAAAGAACTGAATATCATCAATCAATAAAAGATCAAGATTGAGATAATCACGCTGCCACTCATCATTAGCCTTGCGTTTAATAGAATCAACCATCGAGGTAAAATACTCGTTGGCGTGTATATAACGTATACGTAAGCCTGGCCTTTTTTGCAAAATAGCGTTACCCATCGCATGCATTACGTGAGTTTTACCTAAACCAGTCGCACCATAAATATAAAATGGGTTGTAGCTTAACTCGCCGCCTTCACCCTCTGAATAGTCATCGATAATCTTCTTAGCCGCAGTGACTACTAAAGCGTTAGAACGACCTTCTACTAAATTATCAAAGGTTAATTCCTTAAGAAGATTAGATTTTTCGTAGGAATGCTGAGAATTAAGCTCTGCTACTAATTGATTCGCATCGACACTCTGAATCTGAATATTAGGCATGATGATGTCCTCACCAAAGGACTCCGTGTGATCATAGATGTCACTTACCTGACTAGTAATGCCAGCGCTATCTGACAAGGTAGAAGATGGCACTGCGGTAGCTTGAGTTTGCAGCTTTTTAGCCTGTGCCATTGCGGCCGCACGGCGAGCCTGCTCGACAGCCTCTTGCAGTTTAGTCGACTTAGTACCGGATTCGGTAATTGCCTCTGCTACTGACTCAACGGCAATTTCTGCAGCACTTGGTGTCACTACTGTCTTGTGCTCCACCGTTGGATTTACTGTCGCCTTTACCGCTGCACGTGCTGCTCGTGTACCTGCTAAAACGATATCCACCTGAATATCATCGCGCTTGTACCACTCTTCAGCGATACCTTGAATACGCTCTGAGTAAGACTCCTTGGCCCACTTCTGCTTGATAGGATTTTGCGCTGAGATAGTTAAAATACCTATCTCATCATCAAAGGCTACAAAATCTAATGGCTCAATCCATGCCTTAACCTGCTCGACAGGATACGTCTCAGCAAGTATAGAAAAGCAATGTGACCAAAAATCACCCATATAACTTACACCATGTACTTAAATTTTTTAAAGAAGAGATCTATTTTACTCTTCTTCTCAAAGGTTATCCACAATGTGGATAGATTGTGGATAATATAGATAGTACTGGCTCTTTTACTACAAAAAAATTAAATCATCATGTATAGTATGCTGTAGCCTATTGACTTTATTGAGTTTTTTTGTCATAATTTATGGTTTTCACCAATTTCGCTTTTAGGTATTAGTTTATTGCGTTAAAAATACTCAAATAAATCAATAAATTAGTTCCAGACAAATTAATTATTAAAAAGGAATCTTGATCATGAAACGTACTTATCAACCATCCGTTACTCGTCGTAAACGCACTCACGGTTTCCGTGTTCGTATGAAGACTAAAGGTGGTCGTGCTGTTATCAATGCACGCCGTGCTAAAGGTCGTAAGCGCTTAGCTGTTTAATTAGCTAATAGCTTAATCATTGCCTATTTTTGCCTAATATGTATTATAGGCAAGATTATTTTGCAATAACAGGACCTAAAAGCAATGCACGGCGCCACATTTCCTAAATCTGCGCGCCTACTGCGCCCCAGCGAGTTCGGTACAGCCTTAAGAGGTAAGCGAATTGGTCGAGGGGCGTTTTTTATGCTCAGTCGATACATCCACTATTCTTCACCATCAAGCACTGCTAGGTTAGGATTAATTATTGCCAAACGCAATGCCCAACGTGCCAGCAGTCGTAATGCCATCAAACGAGTAGTTAGAGAGTCCTTTAGATCACGTCGCGAGCAATTACCTCCCGGTGATTATATTGTACGGCTCCATCAAAAAATTCCTGATTGCTCACTTACGGAGCTGAAAAAAACAATCAGACTAGAGATTGATAGTTTATTTGAAGCCATTAAATAAGCGTTTGGAGACTATACTCTATGCTTAACAAGTTGCTGATATTACCAATACGCTTCTATCAATACGTTCTTAGCCCATGGATTGGCAACTCATGCCGCTTTACACCTAGCTGTTCAAACTACATGATTGAGGCAATAAATACACATGGTGCATGTAAAGGACTATGGTTAGGCACTAAACGAATCTGTCGATGTAACGCTTTTTTTAAAGGCGGCCACGATCCAGTTCCGCCCAAAAAAACACGCTAAGGTTTTTGACATTTGTAAAGCTTAGTGACCTTTATAAATAGTAAGGCCTTATTGTAGGTTAAACTACTGTGTTTATTTGAAAAATAACTTTCCCACTGATTTAACAAGAAATACTAATGGATACTAGACGCTCCATCCTCTGGATGATTTTCGCATTTTCCTTGTTTATGATTTGGAATAGTTGGATGACATACAATAATCCACCTACTCCACAACTCACTGAACAACAACAGCAAGAGGCTAAGGCTCTTGAAGCCGATCTTGCCACTCCAAGCTCTATCCCATCATCAGCAACTGATGCCAATAACCCGCAAGTTATGATGAATGATGGTGCTAATGGCTCCAGCTCTGAACATGAGATTATTACGGTTCATACCGATGTCTTTACCATGCTGTTTGACACTAAAGGGGCGCAAATTGTCGGTGCAAAGCTTCATTTAAGCCAAGAAGATGATCCTAATAAGATTCAAGACTTTGTACTACTAGACGATGGTCTGAATATTTATACTGTACAAAGTGGCTTGGTTGGTCCAAACGGTATTAATTATCCTAATCAAAATACCATATTCCGCCTAGTATCAGAACAAACTGACATGACAGGCGACAGTCTAAATGTAGTGTTTGAAGCAGAAAGTGACGGATTAAAGCTTACTCGTACCTATACCTTTTATCATGGTACCTTCAAAATTGATGTTAATGACACCGTAACTAACATTAGTTCTGAACCACAAACACCGTCAATTTATCTACAAATTACCCACGATAATCAAGACGCTGGTGGTGGTACTTATTTCGATAGTGCCTTTAATGGCTTTGCCATGTACACCGATCAGGGACGTTTTGAAAAGATCTCTTTTTCCGATATTACAAAAAATAATGGTTCAGAGATAACAAATGCTAATGATGGTTGGATTAGTTATATACAACAATTCTTCGTCACAGCTTGGGTACCTGAAGAAGGTAAAGAACGCTTCTATGACACCCGTCAAATCTCTAAAGACCTATATGCTATCAGCTCAATTGAACCTCTTGGTACAGTTCAACCTGAATCGAGTGTGAGCAGTAACTCAGTTTTATGGGTTGGTCCTCAAGACCAAAAGCAGTTATCAGAAATCAGTCCTCATTTAGACTTAGTAGTAGATTATGGTTGGTTAACCATTATTGCTAAACCAATGTTTGAGCTAATGACCTGGCTCCATTCATTCATCGGTAACTGGGGTTGGACCATTGTCGTCTTGACTGTCATCATCAAAATCGTACTATACCCGCTATCTGCAGCAAGTTATCGCTCAATGGCTCGTATGAAGAACGTAGCTCCACGTATGCAGGCGCTTAAAGAAAAGTTTGGTGACGATAAACAAAAGCTTAATCAAGCGATGATGGAGCTATATCGCACTGAAAAGATTAACCCAATGGGTGGTTGCTTACCTATCTTGCTACAAATTCCGATTTTCTTAACGCTATATCGTGTAATTTTAGCAAGCGTAGAGCTACGTGGTGCACCATGGATCTTATGGATTCATGACTTATCTGTCGCTGACCCATACTACATCCTACCTGCTATTATGACAGCGACTATGTTCTTGCAATTTAAGCTGAACCCAACACCGCCAGATCCAATGCAAGCTCGTATTATGATGATTATGCCGCTTGTCTTTGGTGCAATGATGTTTATGTTCCCAGCCGGTCTAGTACTTTACTGGGTTGTTAATAACATCTTATCAATTGCACAGCAGCAGTTTATTAATAGCCGCTTAGCTAAAGTAGCCAATGACAGTAAGATGTAATCGTTATTTATAACTAACTATGTTCAATAAAAGCCGGTTAATAAAAATTAACCGGCTTTTTAATGCTCTAAAGATTATTAATAAACAGTCCTCAAAACCAATCACATTTATCAATATCCACCGAAAACAAAAATTTATTGCCATCCTTATCTTCGCTACATTGGCACTTTTGACCACCCTAACCCAAGTTACTATTCCATCCTTTCAAATGATGGCAATGTGTGTTCTTATTCCTTTTTCCTCTTATTGTTACGTTAGACAAAACGTCAAAAAATGGTATCCCCTATATCAGACAGTCATTATTATCTGTGTATGTGGGCTCTTCGGTTTTCACTTTTTTTACTTCAAGGAAATGAGTCTAGTGGCATTATCTACCCGGCCATCTCTATGCCTTAGCAGTAGCCATTAGTTGGGGGCTTTACTCAACCCTTAGCCGTTTAGTACGTAATGTACCCACAGACGCTGTGGCTTGGTTTTGTGCTGCAACCGCTGT
>CANROD010000010.1 GCA_947632105.1 uncultured Oligella sp.
CCAGAGGATCTGGATGAGTTGGATCGAATTGCTGGTAACATCATGGGGCGTACGATTTGTGCCCTAGGTGATGCGGCTGCAATGCCGGTTAAGGGTTTCTTGAAGCATTTCCGTGATGAGTTCGCGTACCACATTGAAAATAAGCAATGTGTTGTAGCGCCATATATTTAATAGGTCTGGACCATGGTTGAACTTACCGTTGATGGTAAAAAAGTATCCGTTCCGAAGGGCAGTTTTGTTATGCATGCTGCGACCGAACTGGGTCTTTATGTACCACATTTTTGTTATCACAAAAAACTATCTATTGCGGCTAACTGCCGTATGTGCTTAGTTGAAGTTGAAAAAGCACCAAAGGCTTTACCCGCTTGTGCAACACCAGTTGCTGAGGGGATGATTGTGCATACTAAATCGCCCAAAGCATTAGCAGCACAACAAGCCGTAATGGAGTTTCTATTAATTAATCACCCACTAGATTGCCCGATCTGTGATCAGGGGGGAGAGTGTCAGTTACAGGACTTGGCTGTTGGTTACGGTCATGATACAAGTCACTACAAAGAGGAAAAGCGAGTGGTTTTCCATAAGTCAATGGGACCACTTATCTCTGCAGAGGAGATGACTCGCTGTATTCACTGTACCCGTTGTGTGCGCTTTGGTCAGGAGATCGGCGGCATCATGGAATTAGGTATGGTGCAGCGCGGAGAGCATGCTGAAATTACGTCTTACTTAGGTGAGGCAGTGAGTTCTGAGTTATCTGGTAATATGATTGACCTTTGCCCGGTTGGAGCATTAACTTCTAAGCCTTTCCGTTATCAAGCTCGTACTTGGGAACTGGCTCGTCGTCGCTCGGTTAGTCCACACGACAGTGTTGGTTCTAATATCGTTGTCCAAGTTAAAAATGACCGTGTGCTACGTGTTGTACCTTTCGAGAATGAGGCAGTCAACGAGTGTTGGATTACAGATAAGGACCGCTTCTCTTATGAGGGCTTATATGCTGATGATCGTCTGACTACACCGATGGTTAAGGGTGATGATGGCGTTTGGCGTGAGGCTTCTTGGGAAGATGCGCTCTTAGCAGCCACTGACCTTTTATTAAAAGCCAATGAAGAGCAGGGTGTGGGTAGTATAGGTGCTTTCGCAGCCGAGTATTCTACACTTGAAGAGATGAGCTTATTAGCTAAGCTTGTTCGTGGTTTAGGCTCTGACAATATCGATAGCCGTTTACGTCTTGGCGATGAAAATATTGATAATGCGCTAGAAGGTACGCCTTGGTTAGGTATGCCAATTTCCGAGCTAAATAATTTAGACGGTGTGTTGGTTGTTGATAGTAATCTACGTCAAGACCACCCACTATTTGCTCAGCGCTTACGCCAAGCTGCTAAAGCTGGTGCACGTATTGTCTTAATCGACAGTAATGGTGAGGACCCATTATTCCCTGTTGCAGCACGTATAACTGTAGCTCCTAGCCAGTTATGTGCGGCGATTGATAATCTTGGTAAAGCCATTGCTAAGATCAAAGCAGGGGCAGAAGTTGATGAGAAGGATCAGTTCAGCAAAATCGCTGGTATTTTACTTGCTGGTCAACAGCCTGCTGTCTTTATGGGTAACGGGGTTCTAAGCAAGTCATCAGCTTCTAACGTGCTAGCTCACAGCCATGTTGTAGCGCAAGCGCTAGAGGCACCAATGGGTTACTTGACACGTGGCGCTAATCACGTTGGCGCATGTGTTGCTGGTGTAGCTCCTCAAACTGGCGGTATGAACGCAGCTCAGATGATGAATAATCCACTTAGCGCATACATTGTATTGCATGCTGAGAGTTTAGATTTTGATGATGCGGTACGTGTACGTGAGTTATTTAGTCAGGCCTCTACTATCGCTTTAACATCTTATCAGTCTGATGCGAAGCAATGGGCGAAGATTATGTTGCCGGTAGGTCCATTTACTGAGACTTCAGGCACTTTCATTAACGCTGAAGGTCGTGCACAGAGCTTTAAAGGAGTTGTACCGTCACTAGGTAATAGTCGTCCAGCATGGAAGGTTTTACGTGTTTTAGGTAATTTATTAAAACTGGCTGATTTTGATGCTGAAAGCTCAGAAGCGATACGCGATGTTGTCTTAGCTCAAAATTACACTGGTCAATTTAATAATCGAGTAAAGGCTGAACCTTATAATCCGAATGTGGCTGCTAACGCGTTTGAGCGTGTTGCCAATATGCCGATTTATCGTACTGATGCCATTGCTCGTCGCGCACCAGCTCTGCAACAGCAAACACCTAAATTAGTGGCTGGTCTTAATGCCGCAACAATGAGCACTCTAGACGTTCAAGAAGGCGATCAGGTACTAGTTAAGAGTAATCATGGCGAGTTAGTTCTACCAGTTAAATTACAAAATCAACTGGTGGATAATACAGTTAGCGTACCGCTGGGCTTTGAGGAAACTGCTGTACTTGGTGGTGCCTTTGTCCAATTATCAGTGGAGAAAGTCTAATGAATACTAATATTTGGGGCTGGTTTACTGACGCTATTGCAGCGGTCAATACATGGGGTGCTGGTTTGCTCGGTGATACCCTATGGATGGTAATTTGGACTATTGTCTTGATCCTTGTGATCGCGTTTCCGATTATTATCTGCGTAGCTTTCCTAACGCTTTGGGAACGCCGTATGATCGGTTATATGCATATGCGTCGTGGTCCTAATCGTGTAGGCCCTGGTGGTATTTTACAACCTTTTGCTGACGTACTTAAGCTTCTAACTAAAGAGGTTATTACACCGGCTAAAGCACACAAAGTAATGTACAGGTTATCACCAATCATTACCTTGGTTCCGGCTCTAGCTGCATGGGCTGTCGTACCATTTGGTCCAGAAGCCGTTTTGGCTAATGTCAACGCTGGTATTCTTTACATCGTGGCAATTACCTCATTAGGTGTATACGGTGTGATCTTTGCCGGTTGGGCTTCTAACTCTAAGTATCCATTCTTGGGCGCGATGCGTGCGTCAGCTCAGATGATTTCTTATGAGTTGGCACTGACCATGGTTTTGGTTACTGTGATTTTAGTGTCCGGTACGATGAACATGAATGGCATCGTGGTTCAGCAGACAGAGGGACTGTTTGCGGATATGGGCGTCACTTTCCTTTCTTGGAACTTTATCCCATTATTCCCATTATTTATTGTTTACATCATTTCGATGGTTGCCGAAACTAACCGTCACCCATTTGACGTGGTAGAGGGTGAGTCTGAGATTGTTGCGGGTCACATGGTTGAATATTCAGGCATGGGTTTTGCGATGTTCTTCTTAGCCGAGTATGCCAACATGATTTTATTGTCGGCTCTGTGCTCTATCTTCTTCTTGGGTGGTTGGTCATCGCCGATTGATATTATTCCATTTACTTGGATTCCAGGTTGGTTATGGCTAGGTATTAAGACCTTCTGTGTGGTGTCATTATTTGTTTGGTTCCGTGCATCATTCCCACGTTTCCGTTATGACCAAATTATGCGTTTAGGTTGGAAAATCTTTGTTCCTGTCACCTTAATTTGGTTCTTGGTGGTAGCAATTTGGATGCAAACACCATTAAGCATTTGGAATTAAGGGTGAAATTATGAGTAAATTTAAACGCTTCGTTGACAGCTTCATGCTGAAAGAGTTGCTTAAAGGGATGATGCTGACTGGCGGTTATTTCTTTAAGCCTAAGTTCACCTTAAAGTATCCATACGAGAAAACGCCTATGTCGCCTCGTTTTCGTGGCTTACATGCTTTACGTCGTTACCCGAATGGTGAGGAACGTTGTATTGCCTGTAAATTATGTGAGGCAGTCTGTCCAGCAATGGCGATCACGATTGAATCACATGAACGTGAGGATGGTACGCGTCGCACAAGCCGTTATGATATTGACTTAACCAAGTGTATTTTCTGCGGTTTTTGTGAGGAAAGTTGTCCGGTTGACTCAATTGTTGAGACGCATATTCACGAGTATCACGGTGAAAAGCGCGGTGATTTGTACTTTACGAAAGATATGCTGCTAGCGGTTGGTGATCGTTATGAAGACGAAATCGCTAAGCGCCGTGAAGCTGATGCGCCGTATCGCTAATAGGTGAGGAATCATGATATTTTCAACAGTTCTTTTTTATATTTTGGCCTTTGTGGCAGTCGTCGCAGCAGTACGCGTCGTCTTGTCGCGTAGTCCGGTGGTTGCCGCCTTACATCTGATGTTAACTTTCTTCACGGCTTCTATGCTGTGGATTTTAATAGGTGCAGAGTATCTCGGTTTATTGTTGGTCATTATTTATGTCGGCGCCGTGATGGTGATGTTCCTCTTTGTGGTGATGATGATTGATATCGTCCCTGAGAGTTTGCGTCGCGGTTTTCGTGCTTATTTACCGCTTGGCTTAGTGGTCGGTGGAGTGATGGTATTAGAAATCGCCTCTGTATTAGGTGCGGTATATTTTGGTACTGGCGCGCCGATACCAGCGAGTTTACCTGCGTCATACAATAACGCGGTCGAACTTGGTAATGCAATGTACAGTGAGTATAGCTATGCTATTCAGGTTGGTGCCCTAGTATTACTAGTGGGTATGATTGCAGCCGTCGGTATCACCTTGCGTGATCGTAAAAATCGTAAATACACCAAGGTTAGCGATCAACTAAAAGCTAATCCTAAAGAGCGTGTACGTTTAGTGAGTATAGCTTCTGGCTTTGAAGATCAGAAGGTTGCTAGCACGGAAATTCAAGAGGGAGAGAGCAAATGACATTGAGTTTAGCGCATTATTTAATACTGGGCGCAGTGCTATTTGCCATTGGGGTTTTTGGAATTGTCCTAAACCGTCGCAATATGATTGGCATCTTGATGTCAATCGAGCTGATTTTATTATCGGTTAATATGAACTTTGTTGCATTTTCTCAGTGGAACCCGGGTCCTGATGGATTACCGGACACTGCCGGACAAATCTTTGTTTTCTTTGTCTTGACTGTTGCTGCTGCTGAGGCTGCGATTGGTTTGGCTATTTTAGTTATGCTGTTCCGTAAAATTAATTCGATTAACGTTGACGACATTGGTCGTCTGCACGGCTAAGGGGGTAAACCATGGAATCAACTTTATCTCCAGTGCTTTTACTCGCTATTGCCCTAGCTCCATTGCTAGGTTCAATCGTGGTGGGTTTATTCGGTACGGGGTTCTTTGGTCGCCAAGTCACACGAGTGGGCGGTCATGGACTCACTATCGCATTAGTGGCATTTTCAACAATAGCCTCTATTTATGTTCTGTATCAAGTAGTTGTCAACGATGCTTATTTCAATGACACGATTTATACTTGGGCTCTAATCGGTACGATTCCGGTAGAGATCGGCTTTTTAGTGGATTCGCTAACAGCGACCATGATGGTAGTTGTTACTTCAGTATCTCTGATGGTTCACATCTATACCATCGGCTATATGTCGGAGGACCCTGGTTACAATCGCTTCTTTAGTTATATTTCATTATTTACTTTCTCCATGTTGATGTTAGTAATGGCAAATAATATGCTGTTGCTCTTTTTCGGTTGGGAGGCAGTAGGTTTAGTGTCATATCTATTGATTGGTTTCTGGTATGAAAAACCGACCGCTATTTTTGCCAATATGAAGGCTTTTCTAGTTAACCGTGTAGGTGACTTTGGTTTCTTATTAGGTATTGGTTTGCTATTTTCTTATACCGGTAGCCTTAACTATGATCAGGTATTTGCTAGTGCCAGTTTATTAGCTTATACCGATTTACCGGGTACAGAATGGACTATCGCGACAGTTGCTGCGATTTGTTTATTTATTGGTGCGATGGGTAAATCAGCTCAAGTCCCATTACATGCTTGGTTACCTGACTCGATGGAAGGCCCAACACCTATTTCTGCTTTAATTCACGCAGCAACTATGGTGACTGCGGGTATCTTTATGGTTACTCGTTTCTCTCCTGTCTTCGAGTTATCAGACACGGCTTTATCATTAGTGATTATTGTCGGTGCGATTGGTGCTTTGTTCCTCGGTCTCTTGGGCTTGATTCAAAATGACATTAAACGTGTAGTTGCTTACTCGACCTTATCTCAATTAGGTTATATGACAGTGGCGTTAGGTGCTTCAGCCTACAGCTTTGCAGTTTTTCACCTAATGACTCATGCTTTCTTTAAGGCGTTGTTGTTCTTGGGTGCGGGTTCTGTAATTATCGGGATGCATCATAATCAGGATATCCGTTATATGGGCGGTATCCGTAAGTACATGCCAATTACTTGGATTACTTTCTTGCTTGCTACGTTGTCGTTGGTGGGTACGCCGTTCTTCTCAGGGTACTACTCCAAAGAGCACGTTATCGAAGCGGCTCACGCTGCCAATATCTGGGGTGCTAACTTCGCATATTACTGTGTTCTTATCGGTGTATTTGTTACTGCGTTATATTCCTTCCGCTTATATTTTCTCGTGTTCCACGGTAAGGAGCGCTATGATCAAGTACCTGCAGATGATGAACATCGCTTGGCTGATGGTGAAAAACCAAAAGAATCGTCTTGGGTTGTCACATTGCCATTGATTCTTTTGGCGATTCCTTCGGTAATTATTGGTGCTTGGGCTGTCGAGCCGATGTTATTCGGTGACTTTTTCAATGATGTTATTCACGTTAATGTAGAGGCTCATCCCGCGATTGAGTCAATTGCTTCGACCTTCCACGGCTGGGTAGCTTATGCTATACACGCTGTTCAAACATTACCGTTCTGGTTGGCGGTTGCCGGTTTTGTCGTCGCATTTTATCTATATGTGATTAGCCCGGGTACATCTACTAAAATTTACAATGCCTTCTCCAGTGTTAACCGTGTGTTAGAAAATAAATACTATGTTGACTGGGTTTACGAAAATGTCTTTGCTGCGGGTGCTCGCGTTATTGGTAAGGGCTTTTGGAAGGGCGGTGATAAAGGTGTCATTGATGGCTTTATCATTGGTGGCAGTACTAAGTTGGTTGCTTTCTTTGCGGTAATTAGCCGTAAGCTACAAACTGGTTATGTCTATCACTATGCCGCTTCCATGTTGATAGGTGTTATTGTTTTAATCTCTTTCTTTGTATTGGTGCGATAAGATGACAACATTTCCTTGGCTTTCCTTATCGATTTTTGTGCCAATTATTGCCGGTGTTTTTGTACTCGTTTTCGGTCATGACGACCGAGCGGAGTACACTAAGAAAATGGCATTGATTGGTGCGATCGTTAGTTTTTTAGTCACGTTACCGCTTATTTTCGGTTTCGACTCAACGACTGCTGATATGCAATTTGTGGAAAGTGTGCTTTGGATTTCTGCTTTTGAGGCACATTACCATTTAGGTGTTGATGGCATTTCCGTTTGGTTTGTTCTGTTAACTGCATTTATTACCATCATGGTGGTACTGGCTGGTTGGAAGGTGATTACCGATCGCGTGGCACAGTATTTTGCCGCTTTCCTGATTCTGTCGGGCTTGATGGTTGGTGTATTTTCTTCATTAAACGGCTTATTGTTCTACGTGTTTTTCGAAGCGACTCTGATTCCTATGTACATCATCATTGGTGTCTGGGGTGGTCAAAATCGTGTCTATGCCGCCTTTAAGTTCTTCTTATACACCTTATTGGGATCATTGCTGACTTTAGTTGCTTTTATCTACCTGTATAGTAAGGCCGGTACCTTTGATATTGCTGCTTGGCATGCATTACCATTGACGTTAAATGAGCAGTTGTTTATCTTCCTTGCGCTTTTTGCAGCCTTTGCAGTTAAAGTACCTATGTGGCCAGTACATACCTGGTTACCTGATGCTCACGTTGAAGCACCTACTGGGGGTTCAATCGTTTTAGCAGCCATCATGCTAAAACTCGGTGCTTACGGTTTCTTACGTTTCTCTTTACCGATTACGCCGGATGCTTCTCACGAGCTTGCTTGGTTAATGATTGCTTTGTCTTTAGTGGCATTAATATACATTGGTCTAGTGGCCATTGTTCAAGACGATATGAAGAAGCTGGTAGCTTATTCATCGGTTGCTCATATGGGGTTCGTGACTTTAGGTACTTTCCTATTTAGCGAAGCAGGTCTTGAGGGTGCAATTGTACAAATGATCTCTCATGGATTTGTTTCTGGTGCGATGTTTATGTGTATTGGTGTGCTTTATGACCGTTTGCATAGTCGCCAGATTGTAGATTATGGTGGTGTTGTCAAAGTGATGCCTAAGTTCGTGACCTTCTTTGTACTGTTCTCAATGGCCAATAGTGGCCTGCCTGCGACTTCTGGTTTTGTGGGTGAGTTCTACGTTATTATGGGTGCGGTTGACTTTAACTTCTGGGTTGGTTTGTTAGCGGCGACATCATTGATTTTAAGTGCCTCTTACTCACTATGGATGGTTAAACGCGTGGCTTACGGTCCAGTGACAAATCCTGAGGTTTCAAAAATGCTCGATATTGATAATCGTGAGTTTTTAGTCTTAGGTCTGTTTGCAATCTTTGTATTGTATATGGGTATTCATCCGAAACCATTTACTGATGTGATGCATGTTTCAGTTCAGCATTTGCTTGAACAGGTTGCACAATCCAAACTGTAGGTTAGAACAATGATAGAAAATCAATTTAATTTCACCATGGCCTTGCCGGAGATTTTGTTGTGTCTCTTGGCGATGGGAGTGTTGTTGATCGATGCCTTTGCTCGCAGTAAGGACAGCGTGCTGTCCTATGCCGCCAGTTTGGCCTCTTTAATTTTGGTATTGTTGGTAGTATTATTCCAATGGAATTCCGGTGTAAACGGTACTACCTTCTATCAAATGTATGTCGCAGACTCTCTCGGTCATTTTCTTAAGGTCGGTTCCATCATCGCTGTTATTGTGACCTTGATCTACAGTCGTCAATATTTAGTTGACCGTAATATGGTTAAGGGTAATGAGTTTTACGGCTTGATCTTATTCTGTGTGCTAGGCCAGTTCGTGATGATTTCGGCGTCTAGTACGCTGACTATTTACTTGGGTTTAGAGTTGATGTCTCTATCACTCTATGCGCTAGTAGCACTGCGTCGTGATTCGTTAAGCAGTGCAGAAGCGGCGATGAAGTACTTCATCTTAGGTTCTTTGGCTTCAGGAATTTTGTTGTATGGTATCTCACTGATCTACGGTGCTACCGGAGCAATTCACTTGGCTGAAATTACGCAAAGCCTGCAAAGCGGTGACGCTGAGTTAACAGTGTTGCTACTTGGTTTAGTTTTTGTAGTTTCAGGGATTGCCTTTAAGTTTGGTGCTGTACCTTTCCATATGTGGGTTCCGGACGTTTACCAAGGTGCACCGACTGCAGTTGCTTTAACCATTGGTTCTGCGCCTAAGTTCGCTGTTATGGCGATAACTTTACGCTTTTTAATTGAAGGTCTCCACGATGTAGCCATTAGTTGGCAGCCAATGCTGATCATTATGGCGGTATTGTCTTTAGCTATTGGTAATATCACTGCGCTTTTACAAACAAACTTTAAGCGTTTATTAGGTTATTCAACCATTTCTCATATTGGTTTTATATTGATAGGCTTATTGTCTGGTGTAGAAGCTAATGGTCAGTTGATGAGTGGTGCTTATGCTACTGCGCTGTTCTACCTAGTGACTTATGTGTTAACAACATTAGCAAGCTTTGGTGTTATTCTAATTCTGAGTCGTGCTGGCTTTGAATGTGAGAATGTTTCTGACTTTAAGGGACTAAACCGTCGTAGCCCGTGGTTAGCTTTTGGCGTATTAATACTGATGTTCTCACTTGCTGGTATCCCACCGTTTGTTGGTTTCTATGCGAAGTTGGCAGTATTAGAGTCTGCAGTTAGTGCAGGTCACGTTTGGTTAGCGGTTGTTGCTGTACTATTTTCCTTAATTGGTGCTTTTTATTACTTACGCGTAGTAAAAGTTATGTACTTTGACGAACCAGAAAAAGATGCGCCAGTATTACACTCTTCAATGAGTTTCCGTGAGGGTGTATTATCTGTAAACAACTTATTACTTCTTGTGTTGGGTATTTTACCTGGGGGGTTAATGGCTTTGTGTATGCAGGTTATTAACAATTCCTTGAAGTTTTAATGTTGATATAGTCTGATCTTTTATGCCAAAAACACCGAATTCCTTGCGAGGGGCTCGGTGTTTTTTTGTGGTGTATGTCAATATAATTACTTAAGTGGTAAGCGTCCGATGAAGACCGATTGACGAATGAATTAACGGGGTATCGATGATGTTGATACCCCGTTATGTTTGTGGTGTATTGTGCTGCGCTTACTACTTGCCAGCGTAAGCGTATAAGGTGAATTACGACTATACGGTGGGCGTTCAGTACAGGTTTGCCATGCGTTATAGCAGCCACCAAATGTGGTTGCAGACTTATAGTACGGCTGATTTCAGCGTCTATATTATTTACAACTAAGCTTTTTTAACAAACTCAGACTTTAAGTCCATTGCTTGGCCGTCTACACGACCGGAGAAATTGTGGTCACCTTCTTGTAAACGGATAGATTTGACGCGAGTACCTTGCTTAATTATCATTGAGCTGCCTTTGACTTTTAAGTCCTTAATAAGAGTCACGTCATCACCATCGGCTAATGGTGTCCCATGTGCATCGAGCACTTTGAGGCCATCATCTTCTTCGACCATTTCCGTTTCAAGCCATTCATGCGCACATTCAGGGCATACAAACTGTATACCATCGTTATAGGTAAACGCAGATTGGCATTTAGGGCAGGCAGGATAACTCATCATCATCTCCATCTAAGAATAATTAAAACTTATACTAATCAATTAGATAGTATAGGCGATATTATGTTTGAAGGTTTTACTGGTGGGATCAATCATCCCAACGATCTGGTGAGTATGAAAAAACTGGCAGAGACCATTTCCATTTAAGTGCTGCCATACGGAGGCTCAGTCCCAAAATAAAGGGGAGAATGAGAGTTAGGTTCTCATTGATGTCGAAGTAAATTAGCAGTAAATAGAAGTTGGCAACAATAAAAGACACGCTAGCATAGAGTTCGTGGCGTAATACTAGTGGCATACGGTTGCATAAAATATCTCGCCAAATGCCACCAAAAATTCCCGTGATAATTCCAGACATCACGATGACTGGCAGGCTATAGTCTAGCCGTAGGGCAACATTGCAACCGATGATCGTAAAGGCAACTAAGCCCATGGCATCAACTAATAAGAAAATCCTATTAAGCTTACGCATATACTTAGCAATAATAACGGTAAATAAGCCGGCACCAATGGTTGTATAGATATATGAGGGGTGCTGAGTCCAGGTAACAGGAAAATTGCCAAGCAACACGTCGCGAACGGTCCCACCACCTAATGCGGTAATAAAAGCGATTAAAGCAACACCAAAGAGATCCATATTGCGGCGACCAGCTGCGAGTGCTCCGGACATGGCTTCTGCGGTAATAGCGATAACAAAAATATAGGTTAGCATTTAAAAATCCTAGTGATTGTTATGCCACTCCCTCTGTGCTTTTACCTGAGAGTTTTTGTAGACGGTGCTACTTGCCCCTTCGGTGGGTTGATTTAACAACCACTCTCCAGTTGGCGGTATTAGTCTGTGCAGTGTTTGAGCCTGAGCGTTTATGGGAGTTTGCGCCTTCGGCGGGTAGGTAATTACCTCTCTCCTGCGACAGCTGTAAATTATACGTTAGTGCGGCGTAATTCGCTACACCTTTAGAGCGTGGCGTTAATAAAAAAGTTTTTAAAATTTTTAAATGCTCTAACAAAGATGTTTTGTTATAGATCAATTTTATGTATTTTAGGTCTAACCTATGTGGCAGTTTTTGTCATACTAGAGAAGTAGTGAGTGCTGTCAGGCGAAATAAATATCAATTTAATCGCAGGCACTTTTTTTATTTTATAATAACATGTATTTATTATATATGTTATTATCATTGATAATGAATTCCCTAAGAGTCGGTGGTTGTCTTAGGTCGATTCTCTTCAGAGGTGCGTAGGAGAGTACTTTGGAATATCCCGAACATAATAAATCAAATGATGCTCATCGTTCAGTTGTTAAATTACCTATTTTTTTATTAGGTTTTTGGCGATTTTTTTTTAGTTTTCTAGTTGTTTTTTTCTATCTTTTTTTTACTTCAGTTGCTCAAGCAGATTCTCGTTTAGGCGAGTTTTTGTCTAAGGTGCAACCAGCCGAAGTTTTTTTGGGTGCTGATGGGTATGGTCCAATTCATGAGGGGGAATTGCCTATTGCCCAAGTATTTAAGGGACAGGAAGCAGTCGGTTATGTCTATTTAACGACTGATATTGTTAATACGCGTGGTTATTCTAGTAAGCCGATTGATACCTTAGTGGCTTTGGATAATGAAGGTGAAATTGTCGGCGCTAAACTAGTTGAGCATCATGAGCCGATTGTATTGATTGGTATTCCTGAAGCTCGTATGGTTGAGTTTATTAACGGTTACGTGGGCATGAATTTCATCAAAAATCCGCTGCCTATCGGTTCACCACCTCCAGTTGATATGATTAGTGGTGCCACTGTTACGCTCATGGTGATAGGGGATAGTATCCTCCGCTCATCACGTATTATAGGTCAAGCATATCAAATTGGTATGTCCCCAGAGGCTTTGAATATAGCAGAAAATGCTGAAACAGAAACAACGCCGCAGATAGTTAATCAGGATTTATTAGAGGTTAAATCTTGGGATGCTTTAGTAGCAGAGGGAGCAGTTTCTAATCTGCATATGACGATAGGTGAGGTTAACCAGTTATTCGTTGAGTCCGGGCGTCCTGGCGCAGGTGAAAAACCGCAATCCGGCAATCCAGAGGATACTTTTTTTGATATATATACCGCAGTTGTTTCAGTTCCTACAATCGGGCGAAGTCTCTTAGGTGAAGCAGAGTATGAGTATATGCAGTCTAGACTCAAAGAAGGGCAACAAGCGATTTTAGTTGCTGGCAATGGTCTCTACTCATTTAAAGGTTCTGGTTATGTACGGGGTGGAGTTTTTGACCGTTTTGATATTATTCAGGGTTTACAGAGCTTTCGTTTTACAGATTTACAGCATAAACGTCTTTATGATGTGATGGCGGATGGTTCGCCGCATTTTAAAGAAGTGGGCTTATTTTTCATACCCGAAGAAAATGATTTTTTTGATCCGACCGACATGTGGCGTTTCCAACTATTAGTACAACGTGAGATTACGGTTCGCGAGAAAATCTTTATACCGGTAGAGTCTAACTATCAATTACCATCAATCTATACGATTGATGACCCATCGGCACCGGTAGTTACCAAGCAGCCATCAGCTTCTGTTCACAACGCTTTGACTACGACTCCTGATCAAGGCGAGGGTACTGGCCCAGTGTCACACCAAACAACTAGCCATGTTGATATGTTTGTCGATGAAGCGCCTTTATGGAAAATTATCTGGAAGTCTAAAACCCATCAGATCGCGGTGATAAGTTTGGCTTTAGTGGTGCTGTTATTCGTCTTCTTCTTCCAACATCAGTTAGTTAGGCATGAGAAGTTTTATAACTACTTCCGTACTGGCTTTTTAATGTTCAGTCTGTTCTATATCGGTTGGTACGCCAATGCACAGTTATCAGTTGTTAATGTACTGACTTTTACTACCTCACTGCGGACAGAGTTCAGCTGGGAGTACTTCTTGATGGACCCAGTGGTCTTTATTCTGTGGTGTGCCACGGCTATCTCCATGGTGTTTTGGAATCGCGGAGCATTTTGTGGTTGGTTGTGTCCTTTTGGTTCATTACAAGAGTTACTTAATAAGTTAGCTAGAAAACTTAAAATTAAGCAAGTTAAAGTGCCTTATGCAATTCACCACCGTGCAGCAGCGATTAAATACGTTATCTTTATTGCCTTATTCGGTTTTTCGCTTTATGACTTGGCGTTTGCAGAAAAATTAGCTGAAGTTGAGCCATTTAAAACAGCCATTATTTTGAAGTTCTTCCGTAGTTGGCCTTTTGTGACATTTGCTATCTTGTTATTGGTTGCAGGCCTATTTATTGAGCGTTTTTATTGTCGATACCTATGCGCTTTAGGTGCCGGTTTAGCAATTCCAGCGCGACTTCGTATATTTGACTGGTTGCGTCGCTACAAAATGTGTGGTGATCCTTGTCAACGTTGTGCCGTGGAGTGTCCTGTGGATGCTATTACACCAGAGGGACCAATCGAGCCTAATGAATGTATTCAGTGTTTGCATTGTCAGATGCTTTATAACCACGAGAAGAAGTGTCCTGAATTAATTCAACGATCGTCTAAGCGTCGCCGTCGTTCAGCACCAACACCGGGTAAGCAGGCGTCGAGAACGCAACAAGAACCAGTATTTACCGAAGAGGTATTACGTTTTATGCCCAATGCTACTGCTTTTGAAGCAAAACCTAAACACAAGCAAGACGATAGATAATGCGTCTGAGACTTATTTATCTAAATCTTGATTTAACGTGCGTTATGCACATTTATATATGAGGTCTAATATGAAAGATCAGAATGAAAAGCAACCGATATTAGAAATGAAGCGTCGCCGCTTTTTAGGTACGGCTGCAGCTACTGGTGCAGCGGCAGGTGTTGCCGGTGGTATCGGTTTGCCTAGTATCTTTGGTTCTAAAGAGGCTATGGCTCAGTCTAAGGGCAGTGATGGTGGTTTGAATCCTCACGTTGCTCCGGGAGAGTTAGATGAGTACTATGCTTTTAGTTCAGGTGGTCAGTCAGGTGAAGTCCGTATTTTGGGTTTACCGTCAATGCGTGAAATTATGCGTATTCCGGTATTTAATATGTGTAGCGCTACCGGATGGGGCCGCACAAATGAAAGCTTAGAAGTTCTTAATGGTAATATCACGCCACAAACAGCAAAATTCCTAAAAGATCAGCATCTTCGCTGCATGCCTAATGGGGATGCTCACCACCCTCATATGTCATTTACTGATCAGTCGTATGATGGTCGTTACATCTATATCAACGATAAGGCTAATAACCGTATTGCTCGTATTCGTTGTGATGTGATGAAAACGGATAAAATCACTGAAATTCCAAACGTTGCTGCTGTACACGGTTTACGTCCACAACGTTACCCTAAGACTGGCTACGTTTTCGCTAATGGTGAACATATCGTACCTTTAATAAATGACGGTTCGGTGTTGGATAATCACAAAGAAAACTTCTTTGCGGTTTACACTGCAGTCGATGGTGAAACCATGGAGGTTGCATGGCAAGTTAAGGTCGATGGTAACTTAGATAACGGTGATGCCGACTACCAAGGTAAGTATTCATTCTCTACTTGCTATAACTCTGAGCAAGGTGTGACATTAGGTGAGGCTTCAGCTTCGGAGCAGGACTGGGTTGTTGTGTTCAATCTTGCACGTATTGAAGAAGCTATCGAAAAAGGTGATTATGAGGAAATTAACGGTGTTAAGGTAGTGGACGGTCGCAAGGGTTCTGCTTATACCCGCTATATTCCGGTACCCAACTCACCGCACGGTTGTAATGCAGCACCTGATGGTATTCACGTTATGCTTAACGGTAAGCTTTCACCAACAGTGACAGTACTTGATGTACGTAAATTAGATGACCTGTTTGATGATAAGATTGAGCCGCGTGATTGTGTAGTTGCTGAGCCTCAATTAGGGTTAGGTCCTTTGCATACAGCTTTCGATGGTCGTGGTAATGCATACACCACACTTTTTATTGATAGCCAGATGGCTAAGTGGAATATTGACTTAGCGAAACGTCAATTTGCCGGTGAGGATGTAGAGCCAGTTCTTCAAAAAGTTGATGTTCATTATCAACCAGGTCATAACCATACCACCTTAGGTGAGAGTAAAGATGCAGATGGTAAATGGTTAGTCTCTCTCAATAAGTTTTCTAAAGATCGATATCTAAATTCTGGTCCATTAAAACCTGAAAATGATCAATTGTTTGATATTTCCGGTGATGAGATGAAGTTGGTTGCGGACGTGCCTAGCTTTGCCGAACCTCATGATATGCTGTTAGTACACCGACGCTTTATTAACCCTAGAAATATCTGGGATCGCAATGATCCACAATGGGCTACGGCGAGAAAGCAAGCAGAGGCTGATGGTCTTGACTTAGATTCAGCTAATGAAGTGATTCGTGATGGTAATAAGGTACGTGTTTATATGACGTCTACCGCCCCTCAATTTGGTATTAGTAGTTTTGAGGTTAATGAGGGTGATGAGGTTACTGTCTATGTATCTAATGTAGAGGTGATTGAGGACTTGACTCATGGGTTTACACTTGAAAATCACGGTATTGCGATGGAGGTGTCTCCAGGGCAAACAGCGTCAGTTACTTTCATTGCTTCACGTCCTGGTGTACATTGGTACTATTGTCAGTGGTTCTGCCACGCCTTACATATGGAGATGTCAGGTCAAATGTTAGTTAAACCTAAGGTTTAATTTAGTGAGAGCATATGACTTTTTTAGGTGGCAACCTCTTTTAAGTCTAGTATCGAAGGGGCTACTGACTGCTACTTTGCTACAGTCAGTGGTCTATGGTGCTGTGCATCAGGTACATGATGGTGATGATTTACAAGCTATTTTGAACTCTGCGCAGCCCGGTGATACGATCAAACTAAGCTCTGGTGAGTTTGAGGGGCAGTTTGTTATTGACGTTGATAATTTAACTTTAATTGGTCCAGATGATTATAGTGCTGTGATTAATGGTGCTCGCAAGGGACGTACTCTATGGGTCAAGTCAAGTGATGTGGCTATACGTCAATTGAGGGTGACTAATTCGGGCTTAAGCTTGTCTGATATGGATGCGGGTATCTTTTTAGATCAGACAGCACACCGTATTGTGGTTGAGGACAATCAGCTATTTGACAATTCAGTGGGAGTCTATCTTTGGGGGACTAAAGACTCCTATATCAATAACAATAAGATCATAGGCAATCAAGAATTACGTATGTCAGAGCGTGGCAACGGTATTACTATCTGGAATGCGCCTGGCAGTAAGATCGTAAATAATGATATTAGTTACGGTCGCGATGGTATTTATACCAACTACAGTAAACAAAACACTTTCTCAGGTAACACCTTCCGCAACTTGCGTTACGGTGTGCACTATATGTATACCAATGATAGTGAGATTTTAAATAATATTTCAATAGATAATGACATTGGCTATGCGATTATGTTCTCGGATCGTATTAATGTCAGCGGCAATGTCGCATTTAATAGTATC
Source organism: uncultured Oligella sp. (assembly GCA_947632105.1). GTDB lineage: Bacteria > Pseudomonadota > Gammaproteobacteria > Burkholderiales > Burkholderiaceae_B > Oligella. The sequence continues at coordinate 17,177 of CANROD010000010.1, forward strand.
AATCAGGGCATTATGATGAACTATGCCAATCACTCAACGATTGAGGGTAATACCGTTTATCAAGCAGATAAATGTGTTTATTTCTACAATGCCAATATCAATAAAATCCATAATAATCACTTTGAGCAATGTGATATAGGTGTCCATTACACTGGTGCGGCGCAGGGTAATATTGTTTACGATAACGCCTTTGTTTATAACCGCAGCCAGGTTAAGTACGTAGGTACTCGCTATGAGGATTGGGTGCATGAGGGGCGAGGCAATTATTGGAGCGATCATAGTGGTTTTGACTTGGACGGTGATGGCGTTGCAGATACTGCTTATCGTCCTAACGATATTATAGATCAGGTTGTTTGGCGGGCGCCTAGTAGTCGGATTTTATTAAACAGTCCGGCAGTCGCTGTCGTGCGGTGGGCGCAATCACAGTTTCCTGCTTTATTGCCCGGTGGTTTAATGGATAGTGCACCGATTATGAAAATGCCAGAAAGCACCAGTTTTGTGCGAGTACAGGAGTTGTTAAATGAGCGTAAATGAATTAGTTTGTTTTGAGAAGGTCACTAAACGCTATGGTAAGCGAACGGTCATTCATTCTTTGGACATGGTTTTACGCGAGGGCGAGTGTGTTGCCTTAGCTGGTCATAATGGCGCAGGTAAAAGTACCGTGATGAAGTTGATTTTAGGTTTAATCAGTCCGAGTAATGGTGAGGTTCGTCTGTTGGGTCAGCAGGCATCTGGTAGTCAGTCAGTAAAGCTACGTTTTGATATTGGTTATTTACCTGAGGTGGTATCGCTTTACCCCAACTTGACCGGTCAAGAGACCTTAGACTTTTATGCGAAACTTAAGCAGGTCAAGGGGACGTCGTATCATGATCTCTTAGCAAAGGTTGGTATTGCCGGTGCTGCTAAGCAACGGGTCAATACCTATTCAAAAGGAATGAGGCAACGCTTGGCTTTAGCGCAGACGCTATTGGGTGACCCAAAGATTTTTTTATTTGATGAGCCGACGACAGGTTTAGACCCTGCGTCACGACAGCAGTTTTATGACATTATTAGGGAGTTGCGTGCTCAGGGAGCAACGATTTTGTTGTGTACTCATGCCTTAACTGAACTTGAGGGTAATATCGATCGGGTGATGGTGATGAATCAGGGGCAAAAGGTTGTGGATGGCAGCTTAGATAGTTTGCGGCGAGATAGTGGCTTGACCTATCGAATTCAGGTCAAAACAGCCCAAGATAGTCCGCCGGATACGATTAATAGTTGGTATAAAATTGCATCTTCTTTTTATCGATTGGATTGTCAGCAAAACCATAAAATGACTGTGCTGAGAGATTTGATGCAAAGCGAACAGGTAGTTGATGTCAGCACCTATGCTCCGAGCTTAGATGAAATTTATGCTCATTATTTAGAAAGAGAGGATGTATGAAGCAGATCCTTTCTATTAGTATTAAAGAGGTCCGTGATGGATTACGTAATCGTTGGGTAGTCGCTACTACTTTATTATTGGTTATTTTTGCATTGGTCTTAGGTATGATGGGCACGGCACCTACTGGTACGGTAAAAGTCGACCCCTTGACAGTGACCCTGGTCAGTCTATCTAGTTTGTCGATTTTCTTGATTCCTTTAATTGCCTTGTTACTAAGCTATGATGCTATTGTTGGTGAGGTAGAACGTGGCACCATGTCGTTACTGTTGAGCTATCCCATCGCTCGATGTCAGGTGTTAGCAGGTAAATTTCTCGGTCATTTGATTATTTTAACTATCTCAACAGCGGTTGGTTATGGTGTTGCTGGTCTTGTATTGCATTTCCTCTATGGTGGCTCTAGCACTACTGCATGGGTTGATTTTGGTCGAATGATTGCGCTGAGTGTTTTTCTGGGGGCGAGTTTTTTAAGTATTGGCTATTTGTTGAGTGCGTGGGTTAGAGAGCGTGCAACGGCCGCAGGTTTGGCCTTATTTATTTGGTTATTTGTAGTCGTGATCTTTGATATGGCACTTATCGGTATTTTAGTTGCTGATACTAAGCAAGTCATTACGGCTGATATGTTGAACTACATTTTGTTATTTAACCCAGCAGATATTTATCGTTTGCTTAATTTAGTGAGTTCTGAAAACACTTCTTTATTTGCAGGCATGGCTGGATTAAGTAATCAAATGAATTTATCTGCTAGTGCTTTGTATGGTGCTTTAGCGTTATGGGTTGTTATACCTTTCGTTTTAGCTGTGATGGTATTTAATCGTAAGCAACTCTAGGTCAATGGAGAGAGTATGAAAATGAGATTTAAGGTGTTAGCAACATTGGTATTGAGCGTTAGTTTGGTCGCTTGTAAGCAGGGAGTTGATTCTGATGCAGTACCACTAGCAGCGCAAATTACTGCTGAGTCTACTGGGCATTTCTGTCATATGTTCTTAGCAGAACATGATGGTCCTAAATCTCATTTATTCTTGGCTGATCAGGAAGACCCAATTTGGTTTACTGAGGTTAATCAGTTATTTGCTTTTAATTTTTTACCAGAAGAACCAGGCAACATTGTGGCTATGTATGTTAATGACGCGGCCGGCATTAGTGACTGGACAGATCCTTCATCGAACATAAATTGGATTAATGCCAAGGCTGCTTTTTATGTGATTGAGAGTTCATTTGTTGGCGGCATGGGTAGTAAAGACGCGGTGCCGTTTAAGGACCGCACGATAGCAGATGCTTTTGTCGCTGAGCATGGCGGTCGAGTAATTATGTTTGATGAGATGCCAGAGGACTTTGTATTTCAACAGCCTTTACAGTCACAACCTCATGGTGTTCTTGGCGATCATGACGCGCATGGTGAAGTAGGACATGGTCATGGTGCTGGCGCTCATCAACAGCACTAATCATTGAGGCGGGCATTATGCCAATCGGTTTTCAATTTAAGCGCCGACAAATTTTAGGCTTATTTTGCACTGCAGGGCTTCTGTTGCAAATGCCATTAACTATCGCATCGACAGAGGTTAGCAGTGATATTGAGTTCTTAGAATGGCGCGGTATCGCCTTAGGTGCCGACGCTCAATTAAAAATTTATCACAATGATAAAGTAGAGGCAAAACAACTACTCGATTCTATCCTGCAAGAGGTTGAGCGTCAGGAAATGTTGTTTAGCCTGTATCGTGAGGACAGCGTTCTTAGCCGTTTAAATAGAGATGGCGAGGTCAGTGATTTTGCCAGTGATTTTTATTACTTAATGACTTTGGCTGACGAGCATTTCAAATTAACTCAGGGCGCATTTAATCCAACTGTGCAAGTCCTGTGGGACAGTTATAAGGACTTTATCATGGTGCATCCGGAGGCAACACTGGAGACGCTGATGACTGAGGTCGAGCGAGTTAGAGAGTTGCTGGATTGGGAGGGCATTGAACTGTCGCCTGGGAGTATACGCCTTGCTAAACCAGGTCAAGTGATTACTCTTAACGGTATTGCTCAAGGCTTTATTACCGATCGGATAGTTGATTTGCTAAAGCGACAAGGTATTGGCCATGCGTTGGTTAATATGGGAGAGATTCGTGGTTTAGTGCCACCTGACAAACCAGTTTGGACGATTGGTATTAGTGATCCTGAAAACTCTCAAGAGCTATTACAACAGCTTGACTTAGCTAATCAGGGCATGGCTACTTCCTCCTCTATTGGCTCCTATTTAAGTTATGATAAAAAAATAGGTCATATCTTTAATCCTTCAACACTACAATCGGATCATCGCTACTTAAGTGTGACAGTTATGGCTAACACAGCCGCTCAAGCCGATGCTTTAGCCACAGCCTTTTCGATAATGTCTTTAGAGCTTATTCAAGAAACCTTGGGGAAATTAACGGATGTGACGGTTTATGTTTTAGATAGGGATCGTCAGTGGCATGAGCTGAGTTAGATTAAATTGGGGCGTCAGTAAAATATAAATACTAACGCCCCAGTGATTATTAGCTAAACTAAATGAGTCCTTAGCAATTTTGTAAGTGCTCTGCGTGATAGGCAATATGTTCGGCAATAAAGCTACTGATAAAATAGTAGCTATGATCGTAGTCTTCATGATAGCGAATATCAGCCGCAATTCCTGCGTCAGCGCATGCTTTTTCTAATAGAGGTGTGCGTAATTGCTCCTCATAGAAATTGTCTGCGAGACCCTGATCAACCAGAATTGAGCGAATACGTGCGCCATTTTCAATCAGTCTAACAGTATCATACTCAGTCCAAGTCGCCTGATCGTTGCCGAGGTATGCACTAAGTGCCTTGTGACCCCAAGGTACTTGAGTAGGGGAGACAATAGGTGCAAAGGCCGACACGCTGCTGTAAAACTCTGGATTTTTAAGTGCTAACACTAAGGCACCATGACCACCCATTGAGTGACCGCTGATTGACTGCTTGCCATTTACAGGGAAGTGCTCACGGATAACCGTGGGTAGTTCCTCAAGGATGTAGTCGTACATGCGATAGTGCTTAGCCCAAGGCTCTTTAGTGGCGTTAACATAAAAGCCAGCTCCTTGGCCTAGATCATACGCCTCGTCGTTAGCAATATTCTCACCTCTAGGACTCGTGTCAGGGCAAACAACGATAATACCTTGCTCTGCGGCGTAGCGTTGGAAGCCGGCTTTAGTGATAAAATTTTGCTCGTTGCAAGTTAAGCCTGAGAGCCAGTAAAGTACTGGTAAACTTTTCTCTTTGACCTGTGGCGGTAGATAAATTGCAAATCTCATCGGACAAGATAACACGTTGGATTTGTGCTCCCAAACTTCTTGGGAACCGCCAAATACCAAATGCTGCTCTTTTTGTTCCATTGATAATCTCCGAGTTAGTGTTAGTAAACAATGACTGAACGGATAGACTTACCCTCATGCATCAAGTCGAAAGCCTCGTTAATATCATCTAGAGGCATGGTGTGGCTAACAAAAGGCTCTAGCTCAATCTTGCCGCTCATGGCATCCTCAACCATACCAGGTAGCTCTGTGCGACCCTTAACACCACCAAAAGCAGTGCCTCGCCAGCTGCGACCAGTGACTAGTTGGAATGGACGAGTGGAGATCTCTTGACCTGCGCCGGCAACACCAATAATGACAGACTGCCCCCATCCTCGATGGGCTACCTCAAGAGCGTCACGCATAACATTGACATTACCAATACACTCAAAGGTATGGTCAAAGCCCCATTTGCTCATTTCAAGTAAGACTTCTTTAATTGGCTTTTCGTAATCTTTAGGATTAATGCAGTCAGTTGCGCCAAACTGCTTAGCAAGTTCGAACTTGTCTGAGTTAAGGTCTACCGCAATAATGCGGCCGGCTTTAGCTTGACGAGCACCTTGAATAACTGCGAGACCAATAGCACCTAAGCCAAAGACGACAACAGAGTCTCCTTCTTGTACTTTGGCTGTATTGTGTACTGCACCGATACCAGTTGTAATGCCACAACCTAATAAACACACATGCTCAGGGTTGGACTCTGGGTTGATTTTGGCCAGTGATACCTCAGCGACGACTGTGTATTCACTAAAGGTAGAACAACCCATGTAATGGTAAATTGGCTCACCCTTGTATGAAAAACGTGTGGTACCGTCAGGCATTAGGCCCTTACCCTGAGTCTCGCGAACGGCAACACATAGGTTGGTTTTACCTGAGGTACAAAACTCACACTCACCACACTCTGCAGTGTAAAGAGGAATCACGTGATCACCAGGCTTAACGCTGGTTACACCCTCACCAATCTCAACGACAACTCCAGCACCCTCGTGACCAAGTACAGCGGGGAAAACACCCTCAGGATCGTCACCTGAAAGAGTAAAGGCGTCGGTATGACAAACGCCAGTATGAGTACAACGAATTAAAACCTCGCCTTTTTTTGGTGGGGCAACATCAATTTCTACTATTTCCAGTGGTTGGCCAGCTGCAAAAGCAACGGCAGCACGAGACTTAATCATCTTGAACTCCTTGTAAATGTTTGATTAGTGCTTTCAATGATCTCAATTAATCACTCAAAAAGCAAAAAAGACCTCAAAAGACTATCTTAATTCACAAAATGGAACTTTGGCTATTAACTAAACTCAAAGACTATCATTGGTTGAGAGCTAAGCCCTATGCTTTCAGTTAAAATTATAGTTTGGCTCATTGTGGAGTCAGGTATTTTTTGTTTATTTAGGCTCTGATTTTATGTTCCCAGAATCCTCAATTTGGTTAATTATTGGTATTGCATGGTTTACTGCTTTACTACCTTTTTTTACAGAGAAGTCTTTTGTCTTTGTGCCTTGGCGTCAAGAGGGCGAGTCTAGTAATATACCTTATTGGCTCATTGCTATTCGAGCATTTACCCATTGGTTTTTGATTATTTATGCGGCGACTGTGATGGCTAGTCAATCCAGTGAAGTGATTAAAATCATCGCCTTTGTGGTTAGTTTGATTTTATTTTCTTTACCGGTTTTTGTATTGTCTAAGCAGGTTCTTGTTAAGAGTTTTGCGGTTAGGCTATTTGAATTGTTGGGCTTTTTCTTCTTTAGCGGCGGAGTGGGTTTTGCTATTGAAAGTCATTACGCTAATTCACATACTCAAGACTGGCAGTTTTATGCTATTGCTTTGTGTTTGTACATTGTATTGGCTTATCCCGGTTTTGTGATTAGGCATTTATTTAAAAATCGTCACAACCGTCGTCTCGTTGCCCAAACCCAGATGGGTGATGACTAGTATTAGCTAGGACTAAGTATTCTTGTGTATGGTCTTCATAAGTCGTTAGTTGCAAAATAAGTACCATCTGATTAATTAGGATGGTACTTATGCCTTCAAGATATCTATTCTTGTTTATTTCTCTTTTTTTATTGAGTGCGTGTAGCACACAGCCGGATTGGTTGCAGCGTAAGCGACAGTATCATGGTTGGGAGTATTCCGCACAGCAGATTCACGATTATTCTTTTGATTGGCAGCTTAGTGGTTCCGCAGCTGCTTTACCAGTTCAAGTTTTTAGTACTTCAGATGAGCTTTGGGTGCATTGGCCTGAACAACTAGAGCTACCGGTTATTGTGGGTATAGGTCATGATGGTAGGCGTCAGCTGTTGAGTTATCATCGTCAATTACCTTATTTAGTGATTAAAGATAATTGGTCGCAGTTACAGTTTACGGTTGGCGGAGAGCAATCCTATGCTACCTTTAGGTTAGGTGAGTAGTTGTAATTAGGCTGCCAATGTCTTGAAAATGCACCGTTTTTCAAAAGATGTCGCTATAATCTAGGGTTAGTCACAATATTTTTTATTAAATAGCGGTAGTCAATGAAAGCATCCGAAATACGTAGTAAGTTTCTCCAGTTCTTTGAGTCCAAGGGGCATACCATTGTTCCGTCTTCTTCTTTAGTGCCGTCTAATGACCCTACTTTGTTATTTACGAATGCGGGCATGGTGCAGTTTAAGGATGTATTTACTGGGCATGATACAAGACCATATAATCGCGCTACCTCATCTCAGCGTTGTTTACGCGCAGGTGGTAAGCATAACGACTTAGAAAATGTCGGTTATACAGCACGTCACCATACATTTTTTGAGATGTTGGGTAATTTCAGCTTCGGTGATTATTTCAAAGAAAAAGCGATTGCCTATGCTTGGGAGTTGCTGACGGAGGTTTATAAGTTGCCTGCAGAGAAGCTTTGGGTCACTGTGTACGCTGAGGATGATGAGGCTTACGATATTTGGGCTAAGCAGATTGGTGTACCTGAGGAGCGCATTATCCGTATTGGGGATAATGGTGGTGCTCGTTATGCTTCTGATAACTTTTGGCAAATGGCTGATACCGGTCCCTGTGGCCCTTGTTCAGAAATATTCTATGATCACGGCCCTGATGTTTGGGGCGGCCCTCCGGGATCTCCCGAGGAAGATGGCGACCGCTATATTGAGGTGTGGAACCTAGTCTTTATGCAGTTTGATCGTGATGACTCGGGGGTGATGCATCCTCTGCCTAATCCTTGCGTTGACACAGGTATGGGTCTAGAGCGTATTTCTGCCGTTTTGCAGCATGTTCACTCAAACTACGAAATCGATCTTTTTCAATGTTTGATCAAAGCTGCTGCTCGTGAAACAGCGACAGTTGATTTAGATAATAGCTCTCTTAAGGTTATCGCCGATCATATTCGTGCCTGTAGCTTTATGATTGTTGATGATATTGTGCCGGGTAATGAAGGTCGAGGCTACGTGTTACGCCGTATTATTCGACGTGCTTTGCGGCATGGCTATCGTCTTGGTCAAACGAGTCCTTTCTTTTATAAGTTAGTTGCTGATTTAGCTGAGCAGATGGGTGAGGCCTATCCTGCTTTAGTTGAACAGAGAGAGCGTATTAGTAAGATATTACTCCAAGAGGAGCAGCGATTCTTACAGACACTGTCTAATGGTATGGAAATTTTAGGTCGCGCGATTGATGGTCTTGGTAAGGGTGATCAATTAGATGGTCAGGTCGCTTTCACTTTATATGATACCTATGGTTTTCCATATGATTTAACAGCTGATGTTTGTCGTGAGCACGAGATTGATGTTGACGAAGCTGGTTTTGATGTGGCGATGAATAAGCAGCGTGAAATGGCACGTGCTAGTGGTAAGTTTAAGGCTAAGCAGCAGCTTAGCTATGAGGGTGAGGAAACTCTTTTTGAGGGCTATGAGAAAGCCGAATCCACTTCAACTGTATTGGCGCTTTATGTCGAGGGTACGCAGGTATTACAGGTTGAAGAGGGTCAAGAAGCTGTTGTTGTACTTGATCAAACGCCATTTTACGCTGAGTCAGGTGGCCAGGTTGGTGACTCCGGTCTGCTTAATGGGTTTGGTACGCAGTTCTCAGTGGAGGATACGCAAAAGATTCTGCCACAGGTATTTGGTCATTATGGGATTGTTAGTTTAGGTACAATTAAGATTGGTGATGAGCTTGAGGCTTGCATTAATATCGAGCAGCGTCAAAAGACAATCCGCAATCACTCTGTTACCCACCTTATGCACAAGGCATTACGCGAGGTGTTAGGTTCCCATGTCCAGCAAAAGGGGTCATTAGTTGACGCGGATAAGACGCGCTTTGACTTCTCGCATGATGCGCCAATGACGGCTAAGCAGATTGCCCAAGTGGAGGCGATAGTTAATCAGGAGATTCTTGGTAATACCGCAGTAGAGGCAGCATATATGAGTTTTGATGATGCTGTTGCTGGTGGGGCGATGGCACTCTTTGGTGAGAAGTATGAGGATGTCGTACGTGTATTAGATATCGGTACTTCTCGCGAGCTTTGTGGTGGTACTCACGTTCAGCGTACTGGTGATATCGGCATGTTTAAAATTATTTCTGAGGGCGGTATTGCAGCCGGTATTCGTCGTGTTGAGGCTATTACCGGAACCAATGCTTTGGCTTGGGTTGATGGTCTTAACCAGCAACTACACCAGGCAGCGGTTGTATTAAAGGCTAACCCAGCTGATTTGGTTGAGCGTGTTAAGTCCACTCAAGACCATGTGCGCAGCTTAGAAAAAGAGCTCGCTCAGTTAAAGGCTAAATTAGCTTCTGCGGCTAGTTCTGACCTCAGTTCTGAGGTTGTCGAGGTTGACGGCGTACAGGTGTTGATTAAAGCAGTTGAGGGTATTGAAGCTAAAGAGTTGCGTGGCATGATTGATCAGCTTAAAGATAAGCTGAAGTCTGCAGTGATTGTATTGGCTACGGTGAGTACTGATAAGATCTCGGTCGCTGCTGGTGTAACTGCTGACTTAACTAAGCAATTTAAGGCCGGTGAGATCGTATCTTTAGTTTGTTCCAAAATTGGCGGCAAGGGGGGGGGGCGCCCTGATATGGCCATGGGGGGTGGCTCAGATGTGGCTGCTTTACCGGAAGCATTAGAGCAAGTCTTGCCTTGGATCAAAGAGCAGAAAAATTAGTTAACAACTACTTGCACCTTTTTGAAAAGGTGTTATACTCTTCAAATCTTTTTTTATGCCCTGGTATTTTGTCGGGGCATTTTTGCAACTGTTTGTTTTAATTGGTTTTTTATGGAGAGGTTGTTAGATGGCCGAGGTCGTTTTTGATCAGGTAGTTGAGGCTAAGAATTTGCTTTGTCCCTTGCCAATTTTGAGAGCTAAAAAAGCGTTATCAAGTATGGAAAGTGGGCAAGTGCTCAAGGTTATCACCACGGATCCCAAGGCGATGGGTGATTTTCAAGCATTTTGTGCTCAATCTAAAAATGAATTAATTGCACAAAAAGATAATGGAGATAACGTAGAGCATTATATTAAGCGTCGCTAGTCTAAAATAATTAGAAGGCTAATCATAATATAGTCCTTTAGCGATGTTTAATCACCATTAGATAGGGGGTGGAGACCTGTTTTTCTATTAATGGAGTGTAATCATGACAGAATCCAAACCTTTTATACAAATGACGCGGTTTATGCCGCGTGGTAGCTTTAAAGCCGCCGGCATTGCACTCATTGCAGTTGTCTTGGCTTTTTTGTTGTACGTAGTTTTGCCTTTTGATAACGATGTTAATAAGGGGTTAGCATTGCTTCTCTTTGTAGCCATTTTGTGGTTTAGTGAAGTGGTGCATATTTCTGTTACAGCTCTTATGATTCCGATTATTGCGGTGGTCATGGGCTTCGATGGAATGGATACCAAAGCGACGCTGAGTAATTTTGCAGATCCTGTGATCTTTATTTTCTTCGGTGGTTTTGCTTTAGCGACAGCCTTGCATATGCAAAAGTTGGATCGCAAGATTGCTTTTTATTTAGTGTCTTTGGCGGGCGGTAATATGCTTGTTGCAGCATTATTGATTTTTGCTGTAACAGCCTTTATGTCGATGTGGATCAGTAATACCGCCACTGCAGCTATGATGTTGCCTTTGGCTTTGGGTGTGATGAGTCATCTAGATCGAGTCAAACAGCGTAATAGCTATGTGTTTGTTCTGTTGGGTGTGGCATATAGTGCGAGTATTGGTGGTTTAGGTACCTTAGTTGGTTCGCCACCAAATGCTATTACGGCGAATGAGTTAGGCTGGGATTTTGCGGAATGGATGAAGATTGGTATTCCCATGATGCTTATCTTAATGCCTATTATGATTGGTACGCTGTGGATTGTATTTCGTCCTAAGTTTAATCAAGAAGCTGGCGAGATGGTTGAGCAAGAGGAGGTTGAGTGGACTCCTATCCGTATCGTCACGGCAGTGCTTTTCGTTGTGACTGCATTAAGCTGGATTTTTAGTAGTAAAATCACTGCTCTATTAGGTACCAGCAGTACGGATTCGTTGATTGCGTTGACAGCAGCCGTATTTGTTGTAGTGCTGGGGTGTGCTCGTTGGCAGGATGTGGTTGATAATACTGATTGGGGCGTGTTGCTCTTATTTGGTGGTGGTATTACCCTTAGTAAGGTCATGCAGGTATCAGGGGCTTCAGCTGTGCTTGGTCAACTGGTTGCTGATACATTTGGTGGTGCGCATCCATTGATTGTAATTTTCGTGGTATGTACCTTTATCATTATCCTTACTGAGTTTACTAGTAATACGGCTTCTGCAGCTCTATTAGTTCCTGTATTTGCAGGTGTGGCAACGCAGATGGGTTTACCGCCAGAGCTTCTAGTGGTGGTTATTGGTATTGGTGCCTCTTGCGCATTTATGCTGCCTGTAGCAACACCGCCAAACGCTATTGTTTTTGGCAGTGGATTGATTAAGCAGCGTGAAATGATACGTGCAGGTTTGGTTCTTAATATTATTTGTATCTTTGTTATTTCTCTCTTTGCGTACTTCTTTGTTTATTAAAAAGTAGCTTGTTATGATAACTATTTAGGGGAAAAGGCGACACTTTTTTCCTAAGTTAGTGAATCCATTGCGCAAAAGGCCCTTAAGTTTGTTATACTTAAGGGCTTATTTTTCTATAATTTTTTATCATTTCATAAGGATAGTACACCTATGGTGGTTATTCGTTTAGCCCGTGGTGGCTCTAAAAAACGTCCGTTTTATACTATTGTTGCAGCTAATCGTAGCGATCGCCGCGATGGCCGCTTTATTGAGCGCCTAGGTTTTTACAACCCAGTAGCTCCTGAAGGTACTGAGTCATTACGTATCGCATTGGATCGTTTAGAATACTGGAAAGAGCAGGGTGCTCAGTTATCTGAAACTGTTACCCGTTTAGCTAAAGAGTACACAAAGCAGCAAGCTGCTTAATTGAGTTTAGTGCTATTTGCTTAGATTTTTTATCTTCTAGGTATTAAAAATAGCTTGTCTAAACTTGTTAGTATTTGAGCTATCACCTAGTAGATTTGATTGACCGCCGGTATTCTGGCGGTCATCTTCTTTTTACAACATAGTAAAAGCGGCATTTGATGGCAAAGTCATTTTCTAATAAGGCGCAAGCCGACACAGCAGCTCCTACTGATTTGGTCGAGTTAGGTCATATCACGGGGGCTTTTGGTGTTCGAGGCATGGTTAAGATCAAGCCATACTCAGCCGATTCTATATTGCCAGAGGTCAAGAAGGCCTGGTGGTTGCAGCGCCGTCGCTTGCCGGTTGCTCGTGGGGTTCAGTCTATTGTGACAGAGGAGCCGTATCGTTCGGTGCAGGTAACACATTGTCGTTGGCATTCTGATAGTTTGATTGCCTCGTTTGAGGGGGTTAATGATCGTGACTTGGCTGATGACCTTAAGGGTATGGTGATCTCAGTATCACGCGCAGATTTTCCTACAGAGGGCTCTGATGAGTTCTATTGGGTAGATTTGGTCGGTTGCTGGGTTTATACCGTTGATGGTCAGTCTGAGGGCTCTGGCTCTGAGGTTTTGATGGGTCAGGTGAGCGAGTTATCAGATAATGGTGTTCATGCTGTGCTGCATGTCGAGCGCTATGTCGAAAGTTCTGATGGTGCTGCAGAGGCGCAGCCACTGCTCACCGCTAAGGGACAGCGACAGCAGAGCTTAGTGCCTTTTGTTGAAGCGCATGTATTAGACGTTGATTTAGTTAATCAGCGAATTAAGGTTGATTGGCCGCTGGATTTCTAATGCAGGTCAATGTTATTAGTCTATTTCCTCCGATGTTTGATGTGCTTACTCTCATGGGTGTTACCGGTAGAGCGCATGAGCAAGGGAAGTGGTCTCTAAATACTTGGAATCCACGCAGCTACACGCACGATGTGCACAAGACTGTCGACGACCGACCTTATGGTGGCGGTCCCGGCATGCTTATGTTGGCTCAGCCTTTGGTTGATTCAATCAATGATATTAGGCAGCAACAGGAGTCTACTGGTCCAGTTATTTTGTTAAGCCCTATTGGCCAGCCATTTACGCAGTCTAAGGCTCAGGAATTAGCCCAATTGCCTAGGGTTACGTTTGTTTGTGGTCGTTATGAGGGTATTGATCAGCGCTTTATCGATCGCTATGTTGATGAAGAAATCTCGCTTGGTGATTTTGTGCTGTCAGGTGGTGAGGTTGCGGCATTAGCTGTTTTAGATGCCACTATTCGTTTATTACCTGGCGTGTTAAATGATCATCAGTCAGCACTACAAGATTCCTTTCATGATGAGTTGTCGGGCTTGCTGGATTGTGAGCATTACACGAGACCTGAGGTTTTTGAGGGTACGTCAGTGCCGTCGGTGTTACTTTCAGGGCATCATGCCAATATTGCTCAGTGGCGACGTGAGCGTTCGTTGGTGTTGACGGCAGATCGACGTCCTGACCTTCTTGAAAAGGCCAAAGAAAAAGGTCTTTTGTCTAAAAAAGATCTGCTTTTTTTGCAGCAATTGTAAGCCTTGCTTGATAATTTGCCACTTGTCCTCATCTGCTTCTAATATCATTCAAATTTTGAGGAATATATTATGCAGGCTTATTCAGTTTTGGACTTCTCATCAATTGCAGAGGGTGAAGGTTCTAGAGAGGCGTTAGCGAAGTCATTGCGGTTGGCGCAGGCAGCTGAGGATAGTGGTTATCATCGTTTTTGGATGGCCGAACATCACAATTTCCCTGCAATTGCTAGTTCTGCAACCTCTGTTGCTCTGGCTTCTATCGGTGCTGGGACTAAGTCTATACGCATTGGGGCGGGCGGCGTTATGCTGCCAAACCATTCGCCTTTAATCATTGCAGAGCAATTTGGTACCTTAGATGCACTTTATCCAGGTCGTGTGGACTTAGGTTTAGGTCGAGCTCCTGGCACTGATCAGGCGACTGCGCGTGCTTTACGTCGTGATTTACGAGCGGCGGCTGAGTCATTTCCTGAGGATGTTCAGGAGCTGCAAATGTACCTTGGTGAGCCGCAAGAGGGGCAGAGGGTACGTGCCTATCCAGGGGTAGGTTCAGAAGTGCAGACTTGGGTTTTGGGCTCTAGTTTGTATGGTGCTCAATTAGCTGCATATTTAGGTGTTCCTTATTCATTCGCTTCGCACTTTGCGCCAAATATGTTGCATGATGCTTTGCGAGTTTATCGTCAGCAATTCAAGCCATCAGTATATGCTCAAAAGCCTCATGCTATGCCTGCGGTTAATATGGTGGTTGCTGAGACAGACGAAGAGGCGCGTTATTGGTTTAGTACGCATCAACAGAGTGTGTTGGCTTTATTTCGCAACCGCAGTGAAAAGTTACAAGCGCCGATCGAGGGCTTCTATGACTCATTAAATGTCTCAGAGCAACATGCGGTAGATGGTCATTTGCGTTTTTCTTTTGTGGGATCGGAAAAAACAGTTGCTTTTCAATTAGAGCAGTTTTTGGAGAAAGTGCCGGTTGATGAATTGATGGTGCATGCTCGTTTGTTTGATGTTGATGTGCGTATTGAGTCATTGCGTCGTAGTGCCAAGGTATTAGAGCAATTTGTGAGTAATTGATTTTTTTTAGTACTTTTTTGTAAGCAAAAGGGGACTAAGTTTAGGTTTTTAATGACATTTTAGTAAAAGTTCTCAAAAAATAGCCCTTTAAATTTGTCTTTAAATGGCTTATAATATTTCCCTTTAGTTTTGTCAAATCGAGTCATAACTTTTTTACAATTTTTTAAAGATATTAAGTATATATGGTAACAAAAGTGCTTTTTGTAAGTATGGGGGGTCTTTGTCGCGCGCCAGGTGCTGCCGGTGTCTTACGCCATATGCTGCAGGAAGCGGATTTGTCTGATACTATTTCTGTGGACTCGGCGGCAACTCATAATTACCATTTAGGTGATGCGCCCGATGGTCGGGTGCAATTTGTTTGTCGCAGACGTGGTTATGATCTAAGTGATATGCAGGTTAGGCAAATTACTTTAGAGGATTTTCGTGATTACGATATGATTTTAGCCATGGATTGGGAAAATCTTTCCTATATGCAGCAAATATGTCCGCGTCCTTTGCATCATAAGCTGATGCTGCTTATGCGTTTTGCCAATGACTACGAAGAAGCGACGGTGCCGGATCCTTTTTACGGTGGCCTGGATAGCTTCAATAAGACGCTCGACTATCTCGAGGATGCCTCTCAGGGGGTATTTGAGGTAGTGAGTCGCCGCACTAAGCCTTATCAAGTTGCTTAGTTGCTTACTAAGTATATGCTGAGTTGGCTTTGTGTTAGCAATGGTCATCTGCATATACTTAGAGCATTTAATTTTCTCCCTCTTTTTGTTTCTTTGGTGTTTCTGCTACAAAATTAACTGATTATTTTTTACTATCGAATTAATAGCCTAGTAATTTAGTATGGTAATTGTTATACTTGAGTAAATTACTCGGGTATGGTCTATCCTTAGGTTAGTTTAGCGTTTTAGTTCAAAATTTTTTGTTCGTATACTTGAGTAAAACAGTGGGATTTAGTTTAGGAGCTATATATGCGCTTAACAACAAAAGGTCGTTTCGCAGTTACCGCCATGATTGACTTAGGTTTACGTTATCATAGTGGGCCAGTAACACTGGCGGCTATTAGTGAGCGACAAAATATTTCTTTATCCTATCTAGAGCAGTTATTTGGTAGACTACGCCGGCATGAGTTGGTTGAAAGTGTGCGTGGGCCAGGTGGGGGCTATTTATTAGCCCGTTATGCTAGAGATATTAGTGTCGCTGATATTATTTTTGCAGTTGATGAGCCGGTTGATACCACAGCTTGTGGTAGTAAAAAGGTTTGCGACACAGGCAAGGATGGGGCTATCTCAGGTCATTGCATGACGCATGAGCTTTGGACCGACTTAAATAGACATGTCGTTGATTTTCTAGATGCGGTATCTTTGCAAGATTTAGTAGATAAGCAGCGCATGCGCCAGTTAAATAATCAAAACAAATCGATGGGTCACTCAGAGATAGTGATGCGCGATCAGACAAGTAGCATCATGTCGAGTGCTATTTGATACAGGAGTTATTAATGTCAGTAAAATTACCAATCTATTTTGATTACTCTGCGACAACACCGGTTGACCCGCGAGTTGTAGATGCGATGGTACCTTGGTTATACGAGAAATTCGGTAACCCAGCGTCTCGCAGTCATGCTTTCGGCTGGGAAGCAGAGGAAGCCGTTGAGCAGGCCCGTCAGCATGTGGCTGATCTTATCGGTGCTGATTCGCGTGAGATTATTTGGACTTCAGGTGCTACTGAGTCTGATAACCTTGCAATCAAGGGCGTTGCCGAGTTTTATAAGTCTCGCGGTAAGCATTTAATTACTGTAAAGACTGAGCATAAGGCAGTTTTAGACCCTATGCGTGAGCTAGAGCGTGATGGCTATGAAGTGACTTATTTAGATGTCCAGGAAAATGGCTTAATTGACCTAGAAGAGTTAAAAGCAGCGATGCGTCCTGATACCATTTTAGTATCTGTTATGTGGGTTAATAACGAGATAGGTGTAGTTCAAGATATTGAAGCCATTGGTGAGCTTTGCCGTGCTAATAAAACCGTTTTTCACGTCGATGGTGCTCAAGCCGCCGGTAAGGTTGATATTGATTTACAAAAGGTTAAGGTCGATTTATTATCTTTATCTGGTCACAAGGCCTATGCTCCTAAGGGTATTGGTGCTTTATATGTGCGTCGTAAACCACGTATTCGTTTAGAGGCACAGATGCACGGTGGCGGCCATGAGCGAGGTTTCCGTTCTGGTACTTTAGCGACTCACCAAATTGTTGGTATGGGCGAAGCGTTTCGTATCCTTAAAGAGGAAATGGCAACTGAAAATGAGCGTACCCGCGCGTTGCGTGATCGCTTATTAGAAGGTTTAAAAGAAATCGAAGAGGTTTATGTTAATGGTGATATGGAACAACGTATTGCTGCTAACTTAAATATTAGCTTCAACTATGTTGAGGGAGAGTCTCTGATGATGGCAATTAGTGATTTAGCAGTATCAAGTGGTTCTGCCTGTACTTCTGCTAGTTTAGAACCGTCATATGTTTTACGAGCACTAGGTCGTGACGATGAGTTAGCACATAGCTCTATCCGTTTTACTTTGGGTCGTTTCAACACTGAAGAAGAAGTAGATTACGCCATTAGTGTGATCAAAGGGCAAGTGACTAAGTTACGTGATATGTCACCACTGTGGGACATGCATAAAGCAGGCATTGACCTTAGTACTATTGAGTGGACTGCTCACTAGATCGTTACGGTCAATCGATTAGAAATTATTTTATTTAAGGAGTAAGGACATGGCATATAGCGATAAAGTTCTAGACCATTATGAAAACCCTCGCAACGTTGGTGCTTTCGATGGAGAAGAGGCTGGTGTTGGTACAGGTATGGTAGGTGCACCAGCATGTGGTGACGTGATGAGATTACAGATTAAGGTTAGCAATACAGGTATCATCGAGGATGCCCGTTTTAAGACCTACGGCTGCGGCTCAGCAATCGCGTCTAGTTCATTGATTACGGAGTGGGTCAAGGGTAAAACTTTAGATGAGGCGATGGAAATTAAAAATGCTGCGATTGCAGAAGAATTAGCATTGCCTCCTGTTAAAATTCACTGCTCAATTCTAGCTGAAGATGCGATTAAAGCAGCAGTCAAGGATTACAAAGAAAAGAACAACTAATCGATAGCGATTATTAAGTTCAAAGGCTCCGATAGTACTTTTAGGCACTATCGGAGATCCCTCTTTTTAGAGGTTGAGTTATTTGAAGTTTAAACGAGAGAGTTATTTTATGGCAATCACATTAACAGACAAGGCGGCGCAGCATATCCAGAAGTACTTGGATAAGCGTGGTAATGGTTTAGGTTTGCGCTTGGGTGTGCAGACAACAGGCTGTTCCGGTATGGCATACAAGCTTGAATATGTCGATACGCCTGACAACGATGATCAAGTTTATGAAAGTCACAATATCAAGATTTTTGTGGATCCTAAGAGCTTAGTCTACATTGAAGGTACAGAGCTAGATTATGTACGTGAAGGCCTCAATGAAGGGTTTAAATTTACAAACCCTAATGAAAAAGCCAGTTGCGGATGTGGTGAGTCGTTTACCGTTTAGGTTTACACTTAGAAATATTATCTCAGCTAGCTAGGATATCGCGTGAATCAAGATTACTTTGAATTGTTTGAGTTGCCTGCTCAGTTTGCTATTGATCTTAGTGAGCTAGAGAAGGTTTGGCGTTTTAAATCATCACAAGTACATCCCGACCGTTTTGCTACGGGCTCTGAAGTAGAGAAGCGTGTAGCGATGCAATGGGCTAGTCTTATTAACGAGGCGTATCAAGTCCTCAAAAACCCCATCAAGCGAGCGACTTATCTTTGTGAACAACAGGGAGTCGATATTGCAGCCGAAAGCAATACCTCAATGCCACCAGAGTTTTTGTTTAAGCAACTGGAATGGCGTGAAGGTTTAGATGCCGCCGTTGGTAATCAGGATGCCTTAGCACAGTTGATGCAGCAGGTTCAGAGCGAAGAGAAGGTATTAAGTCAGGTAGTGGGTGATTTAATTGACCAGAAACAAGATTGGTTAGCTGCTGCTGAGAAGCTACGTCAGTGGATGTTTATCGATAAATATCGTAGCGAGATTAAAGAGCAAATGGATTAGCTCAAACAAAGAATTAAAAAAGAAAATTATTATTTATGGCACTTTTACAGATATCTGAACCAGGCGCGTCCCCAATGCCTCACCAGCGTCGTTTGGCGGTCGGAATTGACTTAGGTACGACTAACTCGTTGGTTGCATTGGTGCGTAGTGGCGTTGCCGAGATTTTGACCGATGAGCATGGCAGGGGTAGTATGCCTTCTGCCGTACGTTTTTTGAAAAATGGCGAGGTGCAGATTGGTCATGCGGTGATTCAAAGCAAAAGCCGTGATACAGAAAATACTTTTTTCTCTATTAAGCGTTTGATGGGTCGTAACCATACTGAGGCTAAGCAGATGAATCTGCCTTATAAGTTGATCGACAATGAAGGCTCTATTCGTTTTAGTACATTGCATGGCGAGCGCAGTCCGATTGAGGTATCAGCACAAATTTTGGCAAAACTGCGTCAGCAAGCCGAAGATGTATTAGGCGATGATTTAGTGGGTGCCGTTATTACTGTACCAGCTTATTTTGATGATGCACAACGCCAGGCCACTCGCGATGCTGCTCGACTTGCCGGTTTAGACGTTTTGCGTTTATTAAATGAACCGACAGCAGCGGCTGTTGCTTACGGTTTAGACAGTGGTACTGAGGGTGTCTACGCCATTTATGACTTGGGCGGTGGTACTTTTGATATTTCAATTTTAAATTTAAGTAAGGGTGTCTTTGAAGTTTTATCAACCGGTGGTGACACGCAACTGGGCGGTGATGATTTTGATGATCTGATTGTTGCCGATATCTTAAAGCATCATAAAACAGACGACCTGACTGCTGCTGATTGGCGTTTGTTAAAGGTTCATGCACGTAAAATACGTGAACGTCTAACAAATCAGACCAAGGCTTTCTTTAAGGTAAGTTTGTCTAACGGACTTAATCTTGACTTAAATTATCCTCGTTCACACTTTGAAAATATTGCTCGTAAACTAGTCGAGAAAAGTCTTGATACAGTTAAACAAGCCCTACGTGATGCGGATATGGAGGCATCTGATGTGCAGGGCGTGGTCATGGTTGGCGGTTCTACGCGTATGCCAATAGTGCGTGATATGGTTGGCGAGCTATTTGGTAAGGAGCCATTAGTTGATATTGATCCTGACCAGGTGGTTGCAGTGGGTGCTGCGCTACAGGCTAATAAATTAGCCGGTAATTCATCACCAGGTGAAGATTGGCTATTGCTGGACGTGACGCCGTTGTCGTTAGGTCTTGAAACGATGGGTGGTTTGGTTGAGAAAGTAATTCCACGTAATAGTACGATCCCGGTAGCGCGAGCTCAGGAGTTTACTACTTACAAAGATGGTCAAACGGCAATGGGCATCCACGTGGTGCAGGGTGAGCGTGAGTTAGTAGATGAGTGTCGTTCACTCGCTCGCTTTGATTTGCGTGGCATACCTCCAATGGTCGCTGGCGCTGCGCGTATCCGTGTCACTTTCCAGGTCGATGCTGATGGTTTATTAAATGTCACTGCGCGTGAAAAGACGTCAGGTGTAGAGGCGAATATTACTGTTAAGCCTTCTTATGGTTTATCTGATGATGAGATTACTCGTATGTTGAGTGAGGGTATGCAATCAGCAGATGATGATGCTAAGCAGCGAGCATTGCGTGAGCAACAGGTAGATGGTGGCCGTCTTGTCGAGTCGATTATCTCCGCACTTAACGAGGATAGCGATTTATTAGACGCTGAGGAAACAGCTAAAATTCGTGAGGAAGTAGAGTGTTTGCGTCTTCTAGTTCAAGGTGTTGAGGCAGATGATATTCGTGCTCAAATTCAGCGTTTAAGTCATGTTACCGATAATTTTGCAGCTAAGCGCATGGACCGTAGTATACGTCGTGCATTATCTGGCAAAAAAGTTGAAGAGTTATAATTTAGGAGTACCAAGAAGATGCGTAAAATTACTGTTTTGCCCCATGAGGAAATTTGTCCTGAGGGTAAAGTGATCGACAATCCACCCACTGATGTTAGTCTTTGTCAGATCCTTTTAGATAATGGCATCGAGATGGAGCATGCCTGTGAGATGGTTTGTGCTTGTACGACCTGTCATGTTATCGTTAAGGAGGGGTATGATTCCTTAGAAGAAGCGACAGATGATGAAGAGGATATGTTAGACAAGGCTTGGGGTCTTACTCTTGAGTCGCGTTTATCGTGTCAAACCTTTGTTCGGGACGAGGATTTAGTGATTGAGATTCCTAAATATACTATCAACCTCGCCAAGGAAAATCATTAATTAGTTTAGATAGCGATTTTATGGGGACTCAAGCTGATGATAGCCTCTAAGAAAAGTTTAATGACAGTTATTTCCATTGCTTTAATTTCTTTGTTATTAAGCACTTTAGCTTGTGCTCAAACCGTTCAATCGTATATCGAAAGGCAATTACACCGCCCAGTTCCGGGCGGTGTTGTCGTTCTCCCATTAGAGGATCGTGGTGTCACCCCCAGTGTGACCTTCAACGGTTCTTCTGTCTTAGTTGTTCCCAATGCTGAGTTCGGTGGCTATCTCGCAATTGTTGGTGTTAGTCAAAAAAGTAATCCCGGTCGACACAATATCACTGTTAATTATGGTGATACAAGTGAGTCAGTAGGCTTCAATGTAGTGTCTAAGAAGTACCGCGAACAGCATATTAAGTTAAGTACTAATCGTCATGTCACTCCGTCGCAGAGTAATTTAGATCGCTATAGTCGTGAAGCGGCTGAGCAAACAGCTGCTTATAAAGAGTTTCGTCCAGTTATCCCAAGCAATGTAATTTTAGACCGTCCTGTTGATGGTGGTCGTTATTCAGCTGCCTTCGGTGTACGTCGGTTTTTTAATGGTGAGGAGCGTAACTCGCACGCTGGTTTAGATATTGCCGTACCACAGGGCACGCCGGTAAAAGCCTCAGCTAATGGGGTGGTGACGATTGTTGGTGATTATTTTTTTAATGGTAAAACGGTCTTTGTCGATCATGGCCAAGGTCTAATTTCTATGTATTGCCATTTGTCAGAAATTGATGTTGTTAAGGGGCAAACGGTTGCGCGTGGTGAGGTGGTTGGTAAGGTCGGCAGTACCGGTCGCTCAACTGGTCCGCATTTACACTGGACTGTCAGTCTTAATAATCAACGGGTTGACCCAGCGATTTTTATTGGTACTTTTGAGCCTTAAGAGTGTTTATTTAGGAGGATGTAAGAGTGAATTTTATCGATATCGATGTGGCTAATGGCCAAAAGATGCAAGCATTATGGCTACCTGCTGAGTCTGCAGATCCTAAATCTGCGCCCGCTATTGTTTTAGTTCAAGAGATTTTTGGTATAAATGATGCCTTAAAAATTAAGGCTAAGCAATGGGCTGAGCAGGGCTACAATGTGCTTTGTCCAGATCTATTTTGGCGTTTTGAACCTGGTGTGATTTTGGAGCCAACGATTCCTGAGCAATTTGAACAGGGCGTGGGTTTTATGCAAAAAATGCGGCTTGATGAAACACTGGCTGACTTAGAGGCAACTCGCGCCAAGTTGGCTGAATTAATTGACCATGATCGTATCGCTGCTGTGGGTTATTGCCTAGGTGGCCGTTTAGTGGTGCAAATGGCGGGTGAGGCTAAAATTAAGTGTGCAGTTAGCTTCTACGGTGTGTCACTTGAGACGGTGTTGCCAGCGCTGTCAGTCGATGCGGCAGTAAGCTTTTTGCATATTGCAGAGTTGGATAGTTACGTACCTGAAGACGTACGTCAGCTGATCATCAATGAGGTTGAGAGTCGCGATGGTTGGGGTTATAAGCTTTATGAGGGGTGCGACCATGCCTTTGCTAGACCAAATGGTGCACACTTTGTTGCCGATGCTGCAGCCAAAGCTGAGCAGCTTTCATTAGAGTTTATGCAACGACATTTAGCAAGTTAGGCCTAAGTCGTAGTAAAAATGTCTCAGACAATATGCCAATATGCCTTTGGAAGAGTTGGCTAAGGTAGTACGCTGCATTGATTATTGGGTTAGTAAAGAAAGGGTGTTTTGTTATTCTATTAATTGAAACGCCCTTGTCTTACTAAGTTTAGTTAGTGCTTAGTTGGATTATTTGATTCATCCGGCGTTTGTGGTGCCTCAAACAAATCATCTTCGCCTGCCGCCTCGAGCTCTTTAGCGACTGATTCTTCAAGCTGTTGCATGCGCTCCCAGAACTCTCCACTCATATCAAAATGCTCTTGGAGCGGAAAGAGGGCGATATTTTCAAGCTCAGCTTCACCACCTAGAGCAAAAGGTGTCAGGTAGTTAAACACCATGCCCTGTGGCATCTCTTGACCATCAAGAATTTCGTCCTTGTGTAGTAGCCATGGGGCGATACTAAAATAGTCTCTAATAAACTCGTTATCTTCAGAAGCTAGTAACTCTGAGAACTCCTCAAGGTTATCAGCGATTAACTCTAAATCACCATCAACAGTATCTAGAAAAAGAACTGCTGAGGACTCAGGGTCAATGAGGAAGGCATCACCAAAAATTGTAATAAAAATGGGCTCTAATCTCTCGGGTACTAACCAAGTCCAAGCTTTAAATAATTCAGTTTTGCTAATTGCACTGTGATCAACGGTTACATCACTAATTGTGAACATTGCTTTATCGGTCGACATAGGTATCTATTCCTTTGAGGAGTTAGGGTTTAAACTTTTGCTGAAAATCTACTTCGCTCATTGAGTAGTATCGTACTGCATCAATTAGACTAAGGACTACGGCGAGAGGTAAAAAGATTTGTGAAATAATTAAATACAACAAACCCGTCATAATTTGATTTAGGTAGAAGCGGTGCACACCTAACCAACCTAAAAAAATTGCCAATACAATTGCTATTTTACGTGGTGTGCCTTCCTCATTTAGCTTGGCATTTTTATTTTTAAAGAGCCAAAAGCAAATAATTGCGGTAATAATCAGTGCGACGACGATTTTAAACGGATCGTCCATCACATAGCCTTTGATGCTGATATACAAAGATTGTAGATTGATAACGGCGATGCCGGTTAATTCATACAGCCATTCTGCAAACACATTAAAGGTTTTTTCACCAAAGGTAAGGGCGATAAGTACGACAGCAAAAATAACAATGGTGAGCAAGATGTTTTTTAACATAAATTGATGATTCCTTAAGTCTAGGATTCTGTTTGACTAAACGGAGTAACTAATATGCTTGGTGTTTGGCTGTTAATCATTTCAGTCAATACCTTGCCTGAACCGCTTGCGAGTGTTAGGCCTAAAGCACCATGACCTAGATTGAGCCAAAGGTTTCCATACTGTGTTTTATCTATGATTGGTTTGCCTTTTGGCGTTGTTGGTCGTAACCCCGTCCACTGAATTGCTTTGGTATAGTTGCCGGCATTAGGAAAGAGTCGTTTAGCTTCATTAATTAAGGTATTAATACGCTTAGGGTCAAGGCGTTTGTCTAGACCGACCCGATCAGCCATACCAGCAATGCGTAAACGATTACCAATACGGGCATAAACAACTTTACGTTCATAGTCCGTAATACTGACATAAGGCGCTTGCTGTTTATCCTCAATTTCTAGGGTTAGACTATAGCCCTTAAGTGGCCCCACAGATACATTGATTTTAATCGGGTCTAAGAGTTCATTGGCAAAAGAACCTAAGGCCACCACGATGGTCTCAGCACTGAGTCGTTGACCATTGGCTAAAACGACCTCTACATCTTGTGAGTTACCGCTGTTAGTATTTGCAGGTACAGTGACAAGGGAGTGAATACGCTCACCTAAGAGAAACTTCACGCCTTTAGCTTCAAGGTTTTTTCTAATCGCTACACATAATTTAAAGCTATCAACGACCTCTTCACTAGGGGTCCAGATACCGCCGACAATCTGTGAGCGTAGTGGAGCCAGCGCGGGCTCTTTTTCCAAACACTGCTCAGTATTTAAGGCCTCTTGCTCGCAACCTAAGCTACGTTGAAGTTCCAGTTGCTTAATTGCTGACTCAAAATGAGCACGGTCACGGTGAATGACTAACTTACCAGGACGGTCAAAATCGACTGCCTTTATTTCTTCAAATAGTTGATGAAATAAATCACGACTCAAAAAAGATAGGCTAAGTAGCTCTTTAGTCGTCTGTAGATTTTGCTCGGCGGTGCAGGCTTTAGCAAAGCGCAGGCCCCAACAAATATCTGCCGGATTGAGTGATGGTTTGAGCCGCATTGGCGCATCTGGGTTTAACAACCACTTGGGTACCTGACTCAATACACCAGGTGCAGCTAAGGGAGCGACGTAAGAATAGGATAGTTGCGCACCATTAGCAAAGGATGTTTGGCTACCAACCTCATTTTCTTGATCGATGATAGTGACATTAAACCCAGCCTGCTGCAGATAATAGGCACTGCATAAACCAATGATACCCGCACCTAAAACGAGTGCGTTTTTTTGTGCTGACGTTGCTTCTTGCATAGTGATTCCGTTATAAAATTATTGGGATTTGCGGGCGCTCTGTCCTAGTGATTCAAGCCAGGCCAGCTCCTCATCGCTAAAACCAGCTTGTTTACGCGCTGCTTTATTGAAAGGTCCCTTGGGATTGGCAACATCGTACTTTTTGAGTAGCGCTGCATAGGCGTCAATTGGATTAACTTGCTGTTTTTTACACTCGAGCAAATACCAGCGATTGCCAATTTCGACATGACCGATTTCCTCTTCTAAAATGATATCGAGTACGGCCACACTTTTGTCATCACCTGCTTGCGCTAAACGATTTTGTATCCCCGGCGTGACATCAAGGCCTCGTGCTTCTAATGTTCGTGGCACCAAAGCTAAGCGAGCCAATAAATCATCATTGGTTTTTTCTGCCATTTCCCATAGGCCATTATGCGCTGTATAGGCACCATAATCGTAACCCATTGCACCTAAACGTTGCCTTAAAAGACGAAAGTGTTTAGCCTCCTCTTGAGCTACTTTAATCCAATCTACATAAAATTCGACTGGTTGATTAGGAAAGCGCCAAGCAATATCTAATTGGAGGTTGATGGCATTAAATTCAATATGAGCAATGGCGTGGAGTAATATGACACGACCTTCTTCTGTATGTACCGAGCGCATACCGACAGTTTTTGGATCGACTAATTCAGGCTTGGATGGACGCCCAGGAATGCTGGCATGGCTAGCCATTGTCTGATAGTCTGCTGCGGTATCAATAAAATAATCACCATTGATGTCAATGCCTTCAACGGCAGTAACTTTGGCACAAGGGTCAGACAAAATTAATGCATTTAAGGCTTGTTCACGTAAACATGTAGATTGGCTCATTGCTGTTTTGAAACTTATAAGTATGAAATTTGACTAATGTCATAATCTGATTTTAACGCTTGTGGGCTTAATATGCCTTAAATAAGGTAGAATTTTTACTTGCCTGTTAATTTGAGTGTCCGAGTATACGCATAGAAGGATGGTATGAATTGGTATAAAGAGTTTATTGATAGTATGGTCTGGGTCGGCGCCGCCTTTACTATTTCTATAGTGTTGATGATTGCGATTGGTTATCTGCTAATACGTACCACGAGGTGGGCTAGTCAGTTTTGGCAGATTGCTCATACCTATTTTAATCCTCTCAAAAATCCTTTGGCGATTTTAAGTTTTGCAGTTATTCTCTTTTTAAGTTTATTTGGTGTGCGCCTTAGCGTGTTGTTCTCAAATTGGTACAACAATATGTATACGGCACTTCAAGAAAAGGATGAATCAACTTTCTGGATACAGATAATCGTCTTTGTTGTGTTAGCTATTATGCATATATTGCGTTCATTACTTGCTTTGTACATGCAGCAGGCTTTTACCATCCGGTGGCGTGAGAACCTGAACGAGCGGGTGTTAGCTAAGTGGCTAGGTAATAAAAATTATTATCGCCTATTCTTTTTGAAGAATCAGGTAGATAACCCAGACCAGCGTATTCAGCAGGATGTAGCCAGTTTTGTAGGTATTTCACTGAGTCTGGTCTTGGGTTTAATCACTAGTATGGTCTCAGTAGTGGCATTTACAGTGATTCTATGGAATTTATCCGGTCCAATGAGCATTTTTGGTATTGAACTTTCCAAAGGGCTTGTGTTTATTCTCTTTGTTTATGTACTGATTGCTACTGTATTTGCCTTTAAAATCGGTAGGCCTCTTATTCGACTAAATTTCCTTGATGAGCGTCTTAATGCGAATTATCGTTATTCTTTAATTCGAGTTCGTGAGTACGCGGAGAGTGTGGCTTTTTACGGGGGTGAACGAGTTGAGGGCTTTAAGCTTACTCAACGCTTTAAAGGCGTGATTGAGAACGTGTGGCATATTGTTTACCGCTCACTTAAGTTTCAAGGCTTTAACTTTATTGTTTCTCAAACGGCAGTTATTTTCCCTTTTATTTTACAAGCACCGCGTTTTTTTGCAGGTCAAATTACCTTAGGGGCTATGATTCAAACCTCTAATGCGTTTGATAATTTACAAAATAATTTATCATTCTTCCGGACAGCATATGACGATTTTGCTGGGTTTAAAGCGGTATTAGACCGTTTGACTCAGTTTATGGATGCCCTTGATGAGGCAGAGGACTTGCCACATCCCAATATTATCCAACGAGGCGATGAGGTTGCACTAAACAATGTCACTATTACGACGCCTAATGGTCGTGTTTTGGTAAAAAATCTTGGTTTTGACGTGCAGCAAGGTGAGGCTTTATTAATTCGAGGCCCCTCAGGTTCAGGTAAAACAACCATTTTAAGGACGATTGCAGGCTTATGGCCGTATGCTGAGGGTGAGATGATTTGCCCTAAAGACGGTTCTCTATTCCTTTCACAAAAACCGTATTTGCCTGAGGGTCATCTAATTGATGTATTGTATTATCCTTTCCATGCGCCAGACAATGCACGTGAGGAAGTAATTAAGGTGCTTGAGCTAGTTAATCTTGGCCACTTAGTGCACCGTATTGACGAGGTTAATAACTGGATGCATATCTTATCGCTTGGCGAGCAGCAGCGCGTTGCCTTTGGTCGCATGCTCTTGACTAAACCTGATGTGGTATTTTTGGATGAAGCGACCTCCGCGATGGATGAAGGCTTGGAGTATTACATGTATCAGCTGATTCGTGAGCATTTACCAGATATGCGGTTAATTAGTGTGGGGCATCGTAGTACCTTATTGACACATCATTCGCATATATTAAATCTTTCAGCGGATGCGACTTGGAGTATGCAAAGTAGTGTGGAGGCGATAGAGGAGCTTTCTGATAAGGTCTGGAGTCAATCGCTTCCCAGAAGTGATGATCCAAAGACTGAGTAAATTACTCTGTTAATTGCTAAGTTCAAGGTGTAGAATGAAAATTGGATGCCTATCCAGAGGTTGAGGTTTTTCACCAATCAAAACGGAGGACTGATTATGTCTACTACGAAGTTAGCAATTGTCTATTACAGTGCAACAGGTCATAACTATCAAATGGCCCGTTGGGCAGAGGAAGCAGCGTTAGCAACGGGTGCCGAGGTGCGGCTACTGAAGGTACGAGAGTTGGCTCCTGATGTAGCCATTGATTCTAACCCTGCTTGGCGTGAGCATGTTAATGCTACGCAAGATGTTTCGGTCGCAACCCGAGATGATTTGGATTGGGCTGATGCTATTATTTGGAGTACACCTACTCGCTTTGGTGTGCTTGCTGCGCAGATGAAGCAGTTTATTGATGAGCAGGGCGGTCTGTGGGCCTCCGGTAAAACAGTCAACAAGGTCGTTAGTGCAATGAGCTCTGCGCAAAATACACATGGGGGTCAGGAGGCGACGTTATTGTCTTTGTATACGATTATGATGCACTGGGGGGCGATTATCGTGCCACCTGGTTATAGTGATAGCGTGATTTATGCTTCAGGCGGTAATCCGTATGGTGCTTCTGCTACTGCAGATGGTAATGGTCTGACGGATGAGCTAAAGGCCTCGGTGCAACATCAAGCACGTCGTACGCTTGAGATAGCAGCTAAGCTAAACGCTTAGAGTTTTTAATTAGATTGTTGTAAAAAAGGATCGGCACTTGTTTAATCGGTGCAGGTCCTTTTTTGATGGTAGGATTGCTATTTTAGGTATTTTCATCTTTTAGGTCACAAGTAATGGATTTTGTCTTGTCGTGGGAACTGCTATTGCTATTATTTGGTATAGCGGTGTTAGCAGGTTTTGTTGATACGCTTGCGGGTGGTGGTGGCTTGATTACCGTACCAGTTCTATTGCTTAGTGGTTTACCGCCGATTCAAGCACTTGCCACAAATAAAATTCAGAGTGCTTTTGGAACAATGGTAGCGACCGCTAATATGTTTCGCGGACGTTTAATTAAGCTGGAAAAAATACGCGTTCCCTTTATCATGTCTTTAATTGGTGCCGCTCTTGGTACATTGTTGGTGCAGCAGCTAAATGTGGCAATCTTGGATATTGTCATTCCTATTGTTCTTGTATTAATCGGTCTTTATTTTTTATTAGTAAAAGGTGCGGGTGCAGTAGAGCGTAAGCCGCGCGTCGAAGAAAAGCCATTCAATATGACAGTAGTACCTGTTATTGGCTTTTATGATGGTTTATTTGGCCCAGGTACTGGTTCTTTTTTCTCGTTAGCCAATGTCGCGTTACGTGGCGAACAAATTGTGCAAGCCACTGCTAAGGCCAAGGCGTTTAACTTTGCCAGCAACCTTGCTTCTGCCGCAGTGTTTATTTTAGGTGGCAAGGTGATTTGGTCGGTGGGGCTAGCGATGATGATAGGACAGGTGATTGGCGCTACTCTTGGCTCAAAAGTCATGATTAGCCATGGTGCTAGATTAATACGACCAATTATTGTGACAGTTTGCTTTTTGATGGTTATACGCTATCTCTGGGATAAATTTTGATTTTTCTTAGCATGACAGCCTATTAGATCTCAACCACTGCTGCTTTTCACTTATCATAGAGATTAAAGTTTTATCTTTTATAAATAAACCACAAGGATTATTGTGAGCAGCCGCAGACAAAATTCAGATGACGAAATCCCTATTTTATTAGTGCCCAGTGATCAAGCTTCCGCTTATGACCCAGATGTGCCTATGCGTGAGGAGATTCTGGCTTTTTTCCGAGAGCAAAACGATGGTATAGAGCTAGACGTGCTTATTGAGTATTTTGGTATTGAGCGTGAGGCCACATTAATAGGCCTTAAGCGTCGTCTGGCCGCAATGGTACGAGATGGTCAGATAGCTAGCCGTGGTAGTGTTTTACACATGGTTAAGTCTAATCCAGCGATTTTAGAGGGTAGGGTACAGGGCCATCGAGATGGTTTTGGGTTTTTTATACCGGATAATAAAGAACAGGCTGATGTCTATTTACCGCCGATTGAGATGCGTAAGGTATTGCATGGTGATCGTGTTAGAGTAAATCCAACTGGTAATTACAAGGGTAAGTTAGAGGGCAGTATTGTTGAGGTCCTAGAACGCAGTACCACTTCCTTGGTGGGTCGAGTGTTGCATGAAGCAGGTAATTACGTTGTTGTGCCTGAAGACCAACGTATTAAGCATGATGTCTATATTCCCCAAGCAGACCTAGGTGGAGCCGTACATGGTCAGGTAGTAACGTGCGAGATTGTCCGTCAACCGAGTCGTCATGTACCACCACAGGGTAAGATTATCGAAATTCTCGGTGAGATTGATGATCCAGGTATGGAGATTGAGATTGCCGTCCGTAAGTTTGATGTGCCCCATCAGTTTTCCGAGGCGACATTGACGCAGGCGAAAAAGCTACCGTCTCGAGTGATGGCAGCCGATTTAGAGGGACGGGTTGATTTACGTGATTTACCATTTTTTACGATTGATGGTGAGGATGCGCGTGATTTTGATGATGCCATTTATGGTGAGTTAACTGAGGTGCCTAGCGGTAAAGAGACTAAGCAGGCTTGGCGCTTATTAGTAGCGATTGCCGATGTGTCCCATTATGTGCAGCCAGGTCAGCCGATTGATGAAGATGCGATAGAGCGTGGTACCAGTGTGTATTTCCCGCGTCGCGTTATTCCAATGTTGCCTGAGAGTCTGTCTAACGGTATTTGTTCGCTCAATCCTCATGAAGACCGTCTGGTTTTAGTTTGTGATATGTTGATACACAATACCGGTGCCTATGCGGGCACGGTGCAGGGTTATCAGTTTTATCCGGCGGTGATTTGTTCACAAGCTCGTACGACCTATACTCAGGTTTGGGATGTTATTCAGCAGCCTGACGGGCCGACTGCGCGTGACTTAGCGGTAGTTAAAGATCAAATACTGCAGCTTTATGATTTATATCAGCTTTTCGCGCAGCAGCGAACTAACCGTGGCGCTTTGGATTTTGATACGGTTGAAACGCAAATTGTTTGTAATGACATGGGCAAGATTGAAAGTATTGTGCCGTTACATAGAAATCATGCGCATCGCCTAATCGAAGAGTTTATGTTGGCTGCCAATACATGTGCAGCAGACTATTTAGAGCGTACCAATCGTCTTGGTCTGTACCGAGTGCACGAGGTGTCCACTCCTGAGAAATTAGGTCAGCTGCGAGAGTATTTGCGTGGATTGGGTCTTAGCTTGGGTGGAGGCGATGAGCCTAGTAGCCTGGACTTTTCTAAATTACTTAATGCGGTTAAAGCGCGTGATGATTTTGAAGTGATTCAAACGATGATCATGCGTTCTATGTCACAAGCGATTTATACTCCTGAAAATTCAGGTCATTTTGGCCTAGCTTATAAGAGCTACACTCACTTTACTTCGCCGATTAGACGCTATCCGGATTTATTAAATCATCGTGTGATCAAGGCTCAGCTCAAACGTCGTAAGTACACACCAAAGGTTGAGGGTGTTGAACGATCCAAAGATGAGCCACTTAAAGACTATGAGCACAGTGTTTGGGAGCGTTTAGGCGTTGTATTGTCTGCTTATGAGCGACGCGCTGACGAGGCTTCCTATGATGTACAAGCTTGGCTGAAGTGTTGGTATGTGCGTGAGCATATCGGTGAGGTCTTTAGCGGCAAGGTTAGCGGTGTTACCAGCTTTGGTTTATTTATCACGCTCGACAACCTCTACGTCGAAGGCTTAGTGCATATCTCCGAGTTGGGTAGTGAGTATTTCCAATACAATGAGTCTATGCATGAGTTGCGCGGAGAGCGTACCGGTAAGCGTTATCGCTTAACTGATGAGGTGCATGTGCAAATTACTCGTGTCGATTTAGAGGCGCGTCGTATTGATTTTGCCTTAGTGAAAAACCCATTAAGTTATGAGGCGGTGCAACGCGAGCTGCAACGCGGTGCTGATGAGCAACCGAATAGGCGTCACAAGAAAGCTGCTAAGCCTAAGCCTGAAGCCTTAAAGGGTACGACAGCTAAGCAACGTCGAGCGGCACAGAGGCAAGCTGTTAAGAAAAAGCTTGTCACTAAACCTAAAAAAACAGCTCATAAATCAAGGTAAGATACGCTTCTTAAGCAGATAATTTAATTTTTAACGTAATAAAAACAATATGAGTGAACAACAAATTTTAGCGGGCTTTCACGCAGTGCAAGCTCGTTTACGTCATCATCCTGAATCAGTTAAATCGATTTATTATGATCAAAAGCGCCGTGATAAGCGCATGCAACAGTTAGTGGATCGCGCACAAGCAGCAGATCTTAAGTTGCTACCGGTTACTAATGAGCAGTTAGATGGGTTAGCTAAGGGTATGCGTCACCAAGGCGTATTAGCCTTTGCAGCTCATACGCCGCTTGCTGTGACGGTTGATGAGGTCTTAGATGTACTGGATGAGCCTGCATTATTATTGATTTTAGATGGTGTTACGGATCCCCACAATCTAGGTGCTTGTTTACGGACGGCCGATGCCGCCGGTGTTCATGCCGTGATAGCTCCCAAGGATCGAGCCGTCGGTCTTAATGCAACTGTCAGGCGAGTAGCTTGTGGGGCGGCTGAAACGATACCCTATATTACGGTGACTAATTTAGCTCGTACGATGCGCGCACTCAAGGAACGTGATATTTGGTTGGTAGGTACTTCTGATCAAGCTGAGGGGGATTTTCACTCAATTGAGGCTAAGCGTCCAATGGCTTGGGTTATGGGTGCAGAAGGTGAGGGTATGCGTCGTTTAACTCAAGAAACCTGCGATGAGTTAGTCAATATCCCTATGGCTGGTACTGTAGAGAGTCTT
Organism: uncultured Oligella sp.; assembly: GCA_947632105.1. Classification (GTDB taxonomy): domain Bacteria; phylum Pseudomonadota; class Gammaproteobacteria; order Burkholderiales; family Burkholderiaceae_B; genus Oligella. The sequence continues at coordinate 50,227 of CANROD010000010.1, forward strand.
AATGTCAGCGTGGCTAGTGCTGTTTGTCTGTATGAAGCGGTGCGTCAGCGTAAGGCTTGATTTAATTAGCCTAATTAGTTTTAGTTATTTGTTTTCGAATTTTAGAACCAGAGAAAAATCATGGAAGATTATGGATTAACCACGCAATTGGTTCATTTAGAACGTAGTCAGGGGATAGAAAATGGGGCTGTGCACAAACCTATTTATACCTCAAGTCAATATACTTATGACGATGCGAATGATTTAGTCGCCGTCTTTCAGGGGCGTCCCGGTTTTTCTTATGCTCGTCAAGGGACACCGACGACGGCTGCTTTAGAAAAGACAATTAATCAAATGGAAGGTGGCGTGGGTACGTGTAGCTTTGCTACAGGTATGGCTGCTTTGACTGCCGTTTTTTACACTCTGTTAAAAGCAGGTGACCATTTGATTTGCAGTCAGTTTATTTTTGGGAATACTAACAGTTTACTGATTAATTTAGCTCGCTTAGGGGTTGAGGTTACACATGTCGATGGGCGTGATATAGAGCAGGTAAAGGCTGCGATTCGTCCTAATACGCGTATGGTCTTTATGGAAACCATCGCAAATCCAGGTACACAGATTGTGGATTTAGCGGCAATCGGCGATTTATGTGAAGAGCATACGCTTTTGTATGTGCTTGATAATACCATGACTACACCGTTCTTACTCAAGGGTAAGGAGGTTAAGGCGGGCTTGGTTATGAACTCATTATCCAAGATGATCTGCGGTCACGCCAATGCCCTTGGTGGAGCGATTACTAACACTGGTTTATTTGATTGGTCTGAGTATCCTAATATTTACGATGACTATAAGAGTGGTGATTCTAAAAATTGGGGTCTCCTACAGGTTCGTAAAAAGGGCTTGCGCGATATGGGCGCTACGTTAAGTGCCGATGCAGCACAACGTATTGCGATAGGCGCAGAGACCTTTGAGGTGCGAATGAATCGTGGTTGTTCTAATGCCTTGGCTTTAGCAAGGTTCTTGGAACAGCATCCAGGTGTTGTTTCGGTTAGTTATCCTGGATTAGAATCACATCCAGAGCATGAAAGGGCAAAGTCTTTATTTGGAAATAGGGGTTTTGGTAGCCTTTTAGCTTTTGAATTGCAACCAGATATTGACTGTATTGATTTCTTAAATCGTTTAAATATAGTCTTGTTGGCAACTCACTTGGGTGATACGCGTACCTTAAGTTTGCCTGTAGCGAAGACTATTTATCATGAAATGGGTCCGGTAAAGCGTAAAGAGATGGGAATTGCCGACGGTTTATTAAGGGTTTCCCTAGGAATCGAGAATGAAAGGGATTTAATTAGTGATTTTGCGCAAGCTTTGAATTATTATAGATTGCCTGAAGACTGCAAATAACCTAAGATATAAAGATATAAGTCAAGGTGTTCGCATTTAAGTGTGGTGAGTTTCTGTAAATACCGTATCTAGGGGCTTGTCGTATCAAGTTTTTCTTGACAAGCCCCTAATTTCTAGAGAATATAGTGCTAGTCGCGGCAGGCATACGTATATAATACATATTTATATAGCTGTCGCAATTTTCACTATTTCAAAATATTAATTAAATAAGGGGTTACCTGAATGAATAAGACAGAGTTAATCGAAGCAATCGCTAACGAAGCTGAAATATCTAAAGCTGCTGCTGGCCGCGCATTAGACGCAATGATCAATCAAGTAAAAGTTAGTTTACAAGCTGGTGACCCAGTGACGTTGATCGGTTTTGGTACTTTTGATACTTCTGTTCGTGCAGCGCGTACTGGTCGTAATCCACAAACTGGTAAAGAGATCGATATTCCTGAAGCAGTCGTTCCTAAGTTCCGTCCAGGTAAAGCACTTAAAGATGCTGTTAATACTAAGTAATTCTTAGTTATTGATAAAAAGCTCGGTTTTATACCGAGCTTTTTTATTTGGTTGTGATTTTTTGTAGTCAAGTTGAGAGTTTTATTTTAGTTTATGGTCTTTTTGTGGTTTTTTTGTCGCACAAACAACAGATTACTGTTTAACTTTAAAAAGTGCTTGCCATAAGTATTATATGCACCTATAATTATATCTTTAGTTCAGCACACACAGAGACACATAGATGGGTGCTTAGCTCAGTTGGTAGAGCGGCGCCCTTACAAGGCGTAGGTCACAGGTTCGACCCCTGTAGCACCCACCATTAATTCCATCTAGTGCACTAAAAATTGCAGCATCTGATTTTCAGATAGCTGCTTTTTTTATGCCTAAAATTAGAGTGCTACGGCTCGTAAGTTATTTTCTTTAGTCTCTTCCTAGTTTTTACCACAGTTTTCTCTTGCTGCGCTTACGGCGTATAATTAAACTTATCTAAATCTTGAGGTAAGTTATGCGATTGTTGCTAGTCGAAGATGATGTTTTTTTAGGAAGTTCTTTGAGTGAGTTGTTAACTCGTGAGGGTTATGTGGTTGATTGGGCTCAATGTGGCAAAGAGGCTTTGGAGTTAGCGTATCAAAAGCGTCATCCTTTGATGATTCTTGACTTAAATTTACCTGATATAAGTGGTTTAGAGGTTTTACGTCAAATTCGTCAAGATAAGTTTGAGATGTTTGTCATGAGTCTTACAGCGCGAGATAGTTTGATTGATAGGGTGGAGGGCTTGGACGCGGGGGCGGATGATTATTTGACTAAGCCCTTTGAGTTGCAGGAGTTGACGGCCCGCTTACGAGCTTTTAGGCGGCGTGTAGAGGGGCAGGTCAGTGACGTACTTAGTGTGGGTGATTTGAGTATTGATTTAGCTAATCGGGAAGTTCTTTTTAAGGGTGCCCACCTTAGTTTATCGGTGCGAGAGTATGCTTTGTTAGAACGTCTAATGGTTCGTGTGGGTCATGTTGTGACCAAGCAACAAATGGTGCAAGCTTTATCAGCTTCTGAGGATGAGGTTAGTGGTAATGCCGTTGAGGTTTATGTCTATCGATTACGGAAGCGTTTAGAGGGGATTAATGTGGAAATTCATACTATTCGCGGTTTTGGATATTTATTAGATGCTACCGATGATAGCTAACAATGTCTAGTTCCTCTAAGCGCAATCTATTTAAAAGTGAAAGTTTATTCGGGCAGCTGATAAAGTTTCTTGTTGTCAGTCTAGTCCTAATGATTTTTGTCGACTGGCTTTTAACGTGGAGTCTGGTCAGAACCGTTTCAAGTGGTTCTATTAGCGATAATAGTTTATTTTTGCTGGTTGTTGTCAGTCAGGCGTGTCTATTTTTGATTGGTGCCATTGCTGTGACTTACTTTTTGCGTAAAACCTTGTATACGATTGAGCAGATGGGTCAACAGTTATCAGAGCGTAGTCATGATGACTTGTCACCTATTGAGGTGGGAAATTTGCCCACTGAGTTAAAGCCCTTGGTTGAGCGAACTAATTTATTGTTAGCTGATTTGCAAGAGGCTATGCAGGCACAAAGCAGATTTGTTTATCATGCTTCGCATCAGTTTCGTACGCCTCTGACCGCTTTGCGTATGGAGTCTGAGCTTATGCTAGGGCAGAATTATAGTGATGATGTGCGACAGCGTGCAGATCGTATTCATCAAATTTCAGATCGTTTGATACATTTGGGGGAGCAGTTGCTCGTTTTGGCCAAGGCAGATTCGGGCCATCGCATTAAAGATGGTTTTATTCGTATTGATTTGGCTGAATGGGCTATGGAGGTAGGCTCCAAGTGGGTGCCTAAGATGCGTCGTGCAGGCATAGAGTTGCAGTTTGTTGAGCCAACTAGGGTTTATCAAAGCTCAACTGCTATAGGTCGTCAGTTGGCCGCTAATGGGCTTCTGGTCCAAGCTGATCCTATGTTGCTTGAAGAGTTGTTGGCCAATCTATTGGATAATATTCTTAAGTATGCTGAAGGTGCTAAGCTTGTGACGGTTGCAGTAGGTATTGAGCCGCCAAGTCTCATAGTGGAAGATGATGGCTGCGGTATTGAAACTAAGGATAAGCAAATACCATTTGAGATGTTTTTTAGGGGTAATAGTAACGACACAACAGGGGCAGGCCTAGGTCTTGCTATTGTTAAGGAGATTGCTAGAGCGCATGAAGCGGAGCTGAGTTTACTGACGAGACCAGAGATTAAGGGGACTCGTTTTACTATTGTTTTTTCTAAAACCAAGTTTGGTTTTTAATGAGTGGATTATCAAAGATAATCCACTCATTTCTAGTGGTTTTTCAGCAGAACAGGTTCGTAAGTTCTGCCTCGGTATGGTAACACCTAGTGCTTTCTTAGGTCGTTTATGATTATAGGTCCATAACGGCTCAGTAATATCTTGCTGTGTTTCTTCTAGGTGATAAAAAATGCGGTGTCAATTAGTCATAACCTACTGGGTTATGTCACTCTATATGGTATTTTATTGTGAATTGCTTGGTTGGGCATGAATTAAAGTAATCTGCCGCTTTCTAGTCCAGGCTAATAGTGAGTGACTAATGTATTCAGAACCATTGTCTCAACGTAGGTATGCTGATTCTCTTCACTGTTTAATAATTTTTCTCAAGTGCGCGTACCACCTGTTCAGCAGGTAATGAGAAGTTAACTTCTGTCCCCCTAAGTCTTTATGGCTTAATTCATTTAGTACGTTAAATAGTCTAAATGAGTGTCTGTTCGTTAATCGTCATGCATAGAATCCATTGAGCACGTTTGGTTGATGGCGCTCGCCGTCCCGAGTTGCTCTGATCATTCCCGTACGAACCTCTTCTTGAGTATTAATGTGTAAGTTTAGCTCCAATTCACGATAAATTCGATATACACGTTTGTGCTTTCATTTAAAGCCTTTTATGTTACGTAAGCGTAAGAAAATATAAATAAAAACTCTAATTACGTTATGACGTTATCAATTATATCAACCAGCTAGCTATTGCCTCTCGAGCAATTTTTACCTTCAAATATCCTTTGATATACATTTTCTTAAGTTGCTGATTTTCAAATTTAAGCTCTTTTGAGTGAGCCTTCATGGAGGTATCCATTTCGCCTAATTGTAGGGATGTTACCATCCCGTCCGTTTTATGAAGATATAAGGTTTAGATGAGCGGACAACTGATGTGACATGGTGTAATCAGAATTGGATAGGTTGTTTGAAAAAATGACATTATATCTGTTGTTTTTTTGAGTTATAAATAATTGTTGTTATTAATTATTTCTATATGTAAACATAGTCATCTATTAATTTTAAGTATAAAAATATTTATTTAAGCTTAAATATAATATAATTTTTTGATATATATTGGTTTTTATTTTAAATTTAAATAAATTAAATTAATAGTCATAACCATCCTTTAGAGTTAGCTTATATAGTGGTGTTAACTGATTTTAATCAATCTTTATTTTTAAGTAAAATATTATTTACACTTAATGTATTTATTTTTTACTAATATTTTTCAATTAAATTTAATCATTGTATTTATATATATATTAGAGTTTTATTTTTGATCTGATAGTATCATTTGGATACAATTGAAAGTAATTAGTCGTACTTTTGTATCAACTAAGGTCGTGCTTGATTCATGGTTTAGCCTCTATGGGCTATTTATGACATTCTTTTTTTAGGGAGCTTTATTTCC
>CANROD010000011.1 GCA_947632105.1 uncultured Oligella sp.
TTTTAACAACGACTAAGAGAGGTGCTTATGAGTTCTACAAACTTATCCATTAACGGCCACCACCTAGAGGTTACGCCTGCGATCCGTGAATATGTCATGAAGAAGATCGACCGTGTACTTAAGCACACGGATAATGCCACAGCAGCCATTATCAACCTTTCAGTTGAGCCACTTAAGCATCGCGCAGATATCACTGTTCGCATCCCTGGGAAAGAACTATTTTGCGAGGCCACTGAGGATGACCTATACGCAGCGATTGACATATTGGCGGACAAAGCAGATCGCATGGTTCTTAAGCACAAAACCAAAAAAACTGACGCTCTTCGACGTGCAGTATAGGTATTAAAAACCACAATCAAGACAGCCCAAATAATCATCTATTGATTATTTGGGCTGTCTTGATTTATAACTAGTCGTAGAATATGATTCTACACACACGATAACTTGCCCAGCAATCTGCTGGGTTTTTAATTCTTTAGCTAACTTTTAATGAAATTAAATCCTCTACATGAGGTAAATTATTCATATATGAACCAATTTGCGAATATTTTGAGCGTTGAAAATATCATTCTCGATATAAATGTCACAAGTAAAAAGCGCGCTTTTGAACAGGCAGCTCTACTCTTTGAAAATCATCAAGGAGTTTCTCGCTCGACTGTCTTTGATAGCCTTTTTTCTAGAGAAAGACTCGGCTCTACAGCATTAGGGCATGGCGTAGCTGTACCTCACGGCCGCATCCCTAACTTAACTCAACCAGCGGCAGCGTTTATGCGCCTAGCTAATCCAATTCCTTTTGATGCTCCAGACAATGAAAACGTTAATATTTTAGTGATATTACTAGTTCCGGAAAATGCTACACAAGAGCACTTAGAGATACTAGCCTCTCTAGCTAAGACCCTCTCAAATGAAGAGACGAGAGCTCAGCTACAATCACTTAATGATGCTCAGGCGATCTACGACCTCTTTAATCAGCAATAATATTTAGGATAGAACTATGGTAACAATCCAAGAATTGGCAACAGAACATAAAGACAGCCTACATTTATCTTGGATAGCCAATGAGGCGCATAGCAATAAGGCTCTTCCAGCTCATGACCTGTCCTCAGCAGATCTAATCGGTCACTTAAATATGGTGCATCCCGAACGAATCCAAGTATTTGGAGTTGAGGAGGTAAACTTCTTTAACAGCCTATCAAAAGCGACTCAAAATCGCTCTCTTATTGAGTTAGGAAAGCATAATGTACCTTGTATTATTATCGCTGAGGGTCTTGATACTCCTTCTAATTTATACAGATTTTGCCTACAAAAAGGGATCCCTCTACTGGGCAGCACAGCTGACGCTGCCTATTTAATAGATGCTATCAGGACCTACTTAAGTCGTCGCTACGCTCCAACAACCTTAGTACACGGTGTCTTTATGGACGTGCTTGGTTTAGGCGTACTCATCACCGGCGAGTCTGGACTCGGCAAAAGTGAGTTAGCCCTTGAGCTAATCTCCAGAGGCCATGGCTTGGTCGCGGATGACATAGTTGAGTTGAGTCGCCCAGGCATTGGCTTTATCGAAGGTCGTTGTAATCCACTACTACAAAACCTACTAGAGGTCCGAGGCATCGGCCTATTAGATATTAAGACCATCTTCGGCGAAACATCAGTTCGTCGCAAAATGAACCTTAAACTCATTGTCCATCTAGTTAAATCACATGGCGAGGATTTCGAACGCTTACCACTCAATGAGCAAAACGACAAGATTTTAGGCCTGACGATTCCGCGTGTTAAACTAGCTGTTCTAGCAGGACGCAACTTAGCTGTTTTAGTAGAAGCTGCGGTACGCAACACAATCTTAAAATTACGAGGTGTTGATACCCTGGCAGATTTTATGGAACGTCAATCACAAGCCATCATGGAAAGCTCAAAAGATGAACCAAGAAATTAGTCCCTTAGTCCTAATTACCGGTATTTCTGGGTCGGGAAAAAGTGTTGCTTTAAACCAATTAGAGGATTTAGGCTACTATTGTGTCGACAACTTACCCATCCAACTACTACATGATTTTGTCGCTACAACACGTGAAGCAGAAATCGAAAAGGTAGCTGTTGCGATTGATATTCGCACGCCAGGAGATATTGGCAGCCTCCCCCAAATCATCACGGCATTACGCGCAAGGGGTACACCAGTTCTGACAATTTTCTTAGAGGCTAACGACCAAACAATCCTACAACGCTACTCTGAGTCTCGGCGTCGTCATCCTTTAACCCATAGAATCAAGGGCATTACAAATGAGGCAAGCTCTTTAGAGGAGTGCGTTCGCTATGAGAGAAAGCACTTAGCACCTCTAAAGTTGCAAGAACACAACATCGACACTTCAAACATAAAACCCGCCCAACTTCGTGCATGGATAAAGGATCTCGTTGGAGTTGACACTCGTAATATCCTCTTAACCTTTGAGTCATTTGCCTTTAAAATTGGGGTTCCTTCTAGCGCAGACTTGGTTTTTGATGTAAGATGTCTACCTAATCCTCATTATGATCGTGAATTACGTCCCTTGACTGGTCGTGATGAGCCCGTAGCTTTATGGTTATCACAATTCGATATTGTGAGTGAACTAATTCGTGACATAGCCAATTACATTGAAAAGTGGCTCCCTTGTTATCAGCAAGACACGCGCAGTTATCTTACTGTAGCCATTGGATGTACAGGCGGACAGCATCGCTCTGTCTACGTCGTCGAGCAATTAGCTAACATCTTCTCTGATCATAAGTCGCTACGCGTCAGGCATAGAGCCCAGACGCCCAACCTTTAAACATGATGAGCATAAAAAAATCATTATTCTCGGCAGTTTGTGTTGGCAGTTTATTATTTTCTACTACAGCCACCGCTGCCTTACAGCAAGACCCCTCAATCCAACAATTAATTGAGGATGGTGATAGCACCAATACACTCGTAACCGAGTCTTTTCGTATTACCGTAAACGGTATATTTCCAGAGAGTGAATACGAGAGCCTATTTAATGGCTCATTAGAAAATGCGCCAACCTATACTGCGGAAGAGTTAAAAGAAGCACTAAATCCACAGAATAAAATTGAGCTTACCCATGATTTAGAAACTAAGCCAACCTTACGTGCAAAGAGCCAGCAAGGCTTAACTGGCCAGCACATCCGTGCTAAGCGCGGTAAATCCTACGTCGTTAAAGGCATCCGTTACACTCCTTTTTCATCAGTCTCTGAGTTCACCGAAGTCGGTGAAGCCTCTTGGTATGGCCCTGGTTTTCATGGTCGTAAGACGGCAAATGGAGAGCGTTATAATCAAAACGCATTAACTGCTGCCCATAAAGAACTACCTATTAATAGCGTCGTACGCGTCACGCACGAAGCTACAGGCAAAAGCGTAGTGGTCCGTATTAATGATCGGGGACCCTTCCATGGCGACCGCGTCATAGATATGTCCTATGCGGCCGCTAAGGCGATTGGCATGGTTCAACAGGGTAAGGCTAATGTTAAAATCGAGCTTATGCCTAAGGGGCAACCAACTCTCTAAACTATATTTAGCAGACCTTTTAAAAGCGCCTGAATCATTATGAAAGCAGGCGCTTTTACTACCTATTCTTCTTTTAAGCTCAGAGCGGCTTGATAGGCCTCTTCCCTAGAAGCACCCATAGTTTTTTGAAGAATTTTTGCACTATCTCTAACTGAAAGACCATGTGCCAACAGCTCTTTTAATAAAGGCATGTAATCATGGTTTATTTGAGTTTGCTTAGACGGTTCGACCACCAAGACAAACTCACCTTTTTCTCTTTGCCTATCAGAAACTAACCAATCCAATAATTCCGTTATTGGCATACGCTTAGTTTCTTCAAAACGCTTTGTTAACTCCCTCCCAACCATAATCTGACGATTAGGCTCGGTAATTGAGAGCTCTATTAACGCCTTGAAACAATCCTTCAAGCGGTGTGGTGCTTCATACATAATGACCGTTACAGGTTGTTTTAACCAATACTGAAGCCACTCTTGGCGAGCATTTTTTTTAGTTGGAACAAAACCCGCAAAAGCGAAACTTGGCTGCTCATCTGTTGTAAAACCACTAGCCATTAGAGCTGTAATAACCGCGGACGGCCCAGGGATGGGACAAACCTTAAAACCAGCCTCATGCACCTTTGCAACTAGCTTCGACCCGGGATCACTAACAGCAGGCGCACCCGCATCAGAGACTAATGCCACCCTTTTGCCCGCAGCCAAAAGTTCAACTATCTTCTCTGCGGCAGACGACTCGTTATGCTGATGTGCTGCAATCAATGGCTTATGAACAGAGTAAGCATTTAACAGCACCTGGGTAGAACGAGTATCTTCACAGGCAATCACATCGACCATCCGTAACGTATAAAGCGCACGCTGAGAAATATCCGCTAGATTTCCAATAGGTGTAGCCACGACATAAAGACAATGCGAGGGCCAATGCTGTCGCTGCAAACGCTCCTGCACCACCACATTGATTAACTCACTATCAGTATCAACAGCTACTGAAACAGATGGACAATTTACTCCGTCTTGACTCATATTCACCTTCCCATGACTAAGAATAAGATTTTAACCTTTAGCCTACGACAAGGTGGACTTATTATGAAAAACAGCAAGACTAAAATTGATATTAATAACACAACACTTAAAGTAGCTATGAACCACACGGCTAGCGAACAGGCAGTTATTTTTGATTTATTAGCAAAGCCAAGTTTAAAGCGTCCCTATGGCCGTTATGGCAAAAGACGCACTAAAGCCAGTACAATTACTACCCAAAACAACCATCCTGCCAAGCTCTCCCCTACTCAAGAGCGTGGACAGGCTTTTGAACTACAAGCGATTGGTTTTTTACAAAGCAAAGGACTGAAATTAATCGCTAAGAATCTACGCTGCAGAGCCGGAGAAATTGATTGTGTCATGCTAGATAAAAATACCCTAGTCTTTGTAGAGGTAAGGCAACGCACTCAACAGCACCTAACTAAGGCCGCCGCTAGTATCACTAAAGAAAAGCAGCGCAAGACTAAACTGGCTGCTTGTTATTATTTACCTAAACTATGCCATCACCTAGGACTGACAAGCACGCCTGTATGTCGCTTTGATGTGGTTACTTTTGATGGTCAAGCGCAAAGACGTCAATGGCTTCGCAATGCATTTTACTAAATTGCCCAAGGATTCTCGGATCAACATTCGCCTTGCTAAACTTTCAGCTATGATATTAGTCTGACCTTTAGAATTAATCACCATATTTTATAAAAATGAGCACCTCAAATCGCATAGAGCAACACTTTCTAGACAACGCTGCCCTTGTTGAACAAAGCCTAAAGACCTTAGCTAAATCTCTAGAGCGCGGTATCGAGCTGATGTTTCAGACAATCAGCAATAACGGTAAGGTACTAGCTTGTGGCAATGGCGGCTCCGCTGCAGACGCCCAACACTTTATTGCTGAACTGGTTGGTCGTTTTGAACGTGAACGCTTTCCATTAGCCGGTATTGCGCTCAACACTGACACATCTATTTTAACGGCTGTTGGTAATGACTATGGTTACGAACAGATTTTCGAACGCCAAGTACGTGCCTTAGCTCAACCCGCTGACCTACTTGTAGCAATTTCGACAAGTGGTAACTCTGCTAATATTATTCATGCCATCGAAGCAGCAAAAGAGTATGATATTCCAATTATTGCCCTTACTGGTCGTGGTGGTGGAACTATTGGTGAGCTTTTATCATCTAACGATGTTCACCTTTGCGTTCCCCATGACCGCACGATGAGGGTTCAGGAAATCCATATCTTGCTTTTACATATTTTATGTGACGGCCTAGATGCAGCTATACTCGGAGATTAAAGGATGTTAGATAAGTTACTTTTACAGCCTACACCAAGCAAACTATCAAAGAAAATCCATTCACGTCAATTTTTAATCGCGAGTGTACTCGCTTCATCATTATTATTGACTGCTTGCGTACCTCTCTTGGTGGGTAGCGCAGCGGTTGGTGTCGTCACTGTAGTCAATGACCGTCGCCCTGCTGCTATGCAAGCCAATGATAAAAAAATCAGTATATACGCAGATAGTAAAGCTGCCGCAGCTTTACCATCTGGCACATCCAGAGTCAATGCGATGACTTTTAACCACCGCGTGCTGTTAACCGGCGAGGTGGCTTCTGAAGAAGACAAGCAGATCGTAGGGCAAGAGGTACGAGAAATTGACGGCGTGACTGATGTAGTCAACCAATTAGTTGTCGGCCCTGTCGCTAACTTCTCTACTCGTAGTAATGACACATGGATTAGCACCAAGGTCAGAACTGACCTTTTAGCCTCTTCCGGCATACCTAGCGGCACCATTTTAACTACCACCTCTCAAGGTGTTGTTTATCTAATGGGGCAGGTCACAGCACAAGAATCAGACGCTGCTGCTAACGCCGCAGCAGGTGTAGCAGGAGTCACAAGAGTCGTCAAGGTTTTTGATGTTGGCGACACATCAGATAGAGCCTCGTCCGGCTCGCAAAGTAGCACCACTACCAACAGCACAAGCACAGACAACCCAACGTCTAGCGGCGAGACCAAAACCTTTCCTTTAACAAATTAATATGACCAGTTAACTTAGCGATCTAAAAATGAAAAAAAGTTTTATTTCGATTATTGTTGTAGCAGTTATTGCTATTTTAGCTTTCTTTACTTATAACACTCTGTTTATAAGTAAAGCTGCACCACAAGTGACCTTTAACAGTATCGATGGTCGTACGTTCGATACAGATGATCTAAAGGGTAAAGTCACTATGGTGAAATTTTGGGCTACTGACTGTGTTACCTGTATGAAGCAAATGCCTGATACAGTAGCTCACCATGAACGATATCAGCATCAAGGCTTTGAGACTATTGCAGTAGCAATGAAGCATGATAAAGTTGATGCTATTCAACGCCTAATTGATAATCGTGGCTATAAATTCACCATTGTCCATGATGCTGATGGTTCAATTGCCGAAGCGTTTGGTGAGGTTCGTTTTACACCCGTTGCTTTTCTATATGATCGGCAGGGCAAACTTGTTAAAAGCTATATTGGTGACTACGACACAAATTTATTCATTACCGATCTAGAAAGAACCTTAGCACAAAGCTAGTGATCATTTAAACCACAACACAATTACTTTTTAACTATCTCCTATAATCATTAGAGACAACGATGACTGAATCAAGTATCACCCCTGCGATTAAGGCTGAGATCATCTCTGAATCAATGCCTTATATTCGTCGCTTTCATGGCAAAACCATTGTCATCAAGTTTGGTGGCAATGCAATGATTGATGAACAATTGCAAAAAAGCTTTGCCCACGATGTCGCTCTACTTAAGCTTATTGGTTTAAACCCTATTGTTGTTCATGGTGGTGGACCACAAATTGATAAAGCACTTAAGCGCTTAGGTAAAGAAGGTACTTTTTTACAAGGTATGCGTGTTACTGATGACGAAACGATGGAAGTCGTTGAGTGGGTTTTAGGTGGTCAGGTGCAGCAAGACATTGTTATGATGATTAATCAGGCAGGCGGCAAAGCCGTAGGCCTCACAGGTAAAGACGGTGGTCTTATCAAGGCTAAGAAAAAGCTAATGGACAATCAACAAGACCCTGACAACCCTTTGGACATCGGTTTTGTTGGTGATGTCCAATCCATTGATCCATCTGTTATCAAGGTTCTGCAAAACGACCAATTCATCCCTGTTATCAGCCCCATTGCCTATAACGAAGAGGATGACGCAGTTTATAATATTAATGCCGATATTGTTGCAGGCCGCATAGCTCAAGTTATGATGGCTGAAAAGCTTATTTTACTGACTGATATCCGTGGCGTCCTAGACAAAGAAAAACAATTAATTAAACGCCTTAACACTAAAATTATTAATGAATTAATTAATGATGGCACAATCAGTGGCGGCATGTTGCCTAAGCTCTCCGGCGCCCTAGAAGCCGCTAATTCAGGGGTTAACTCTGTACACATTATTGATGGACGAGTACCGCACAGCTTATTACTCGAAATTCTAACTAATGACGGTGTTGGCAGCATGATTACGGTCTAAAGATAGTCACTAGCAATGAGCAGTACTCGGTTTATCAAATCTTTGCAAGCTAAAAGCCACTCTTATCGCGCGAAGAACTCACCCTCTTCGCGCGTCTGGTTTTTTGATCTAGACAACACCATCCACGACGCCTCTCATGCGATCTTTGAGCAAATCAGTCATGGCATGGTTGCTGCAGTGATGCAGCATATGCAATTAGATGCGGTAGCCGCTAAGGAGCTGTGTGAGCACTATTGGAAGCGCTACGGAGCCACTATGATTGGGATGCACAAGCACCACCAATTAGACCCCGAGCAATTCCTCCTAGATGCCCACAGCTTTGATGTCATCAAACACATGAGGTTTGAACATCATCTACCGACATTACTCAACGCTGTTCCAGGCACCAAATACATTTTGACAAATGCCCCTGAACACTATGCGGTACAGGTCTTAGAGGGATTAAATATCAGCCAATATTTTCGCGGTATTTGTGCTATTAATCATATGATCGTACTAGGCAAATATAAGCCTAAACCTGCTCCTGCCTTGTTACGCCAATTACAGACAAGTCTCTGCTTAAAGCCTCAACAATGCGTACTAGTTGAGGACACTCTAGACAATCTAAAAACAGCGAAAAAAGAGGGATGGCAAACAGTTTATATATACCATCCCGACACACCCTTTGGCCCTCAGCAGGTGATTAAGCCTGCTTATGTCGACCTCAGAGTACGCTCCCTTTCGGAGCTACTAAGACACCCCTTTGCTCAAGGCTAAAAGGGTCAACCTGTTATTCAGCCATCTTCTGATTCATGGTCTCGGCAGTAGCGAAGCCACTAATCCGTTTCCCATTATCAAAGAAAATCGCTGGTGCAGCAGAAACATTTGACGTATGCATTAACTCAAAAATCTCATTAAAAGGTGGCTCACAATCCTCTTGCTGCGTGGGATTGACATTGTTAGCCATCCAGTTTTTCCAAGTACTCGCAGGCTCCTCAGAACATAAAATGTTGCGCGACTTTGTTATAGAGTCTGGACTTAATATAGGGGCAACAAAGGTATAAACGGTCGCATCCATCTTTTCAAACTCTGCTTGTAGCCTTTTACACCAAGGGCAATTAGGGTCTTCAAAGGTCACCAAGCGATTCTTACCGGTACCATAGGTAGCCTTAAGTGCCATATCTAAAGGTAATGAGTCAATATCAACACGATTCATTTCCTCCATGCTTAACTCAGTGAGATTAACGCTCTTGTCTAGATCGTAAAGCTGACCACTGAAAATAACAAACTCACCATCGGCATCGGTATAAACGATATTGCCTTGAACTCGCACCTCATAAAGATTATCGAACGGTGTTTTATTGACCTCTACAATAGGCAAATTAATACGCTTCGACAGACTTTCTTTAATTGACTCTTCTACCGTGGTAGCCATCACCGTTTGCGCCACACACAAACTCAAGACACTCAGGGCAAGATATGTTGTTTTTTTAAATAGACTAATTACCTGATTGGACACAATAACTCCTCTCCAATGACCTAATGTGTGAATCTAACATGTCAATTTGAAATTGACCCTTTAAAACTTGCTTTAGTTCCCTGCTGCTGAGCGTACAAAGTATTTTTTCAGCAATGGCATCCTATCAACAAGCTTTAAGCCTTGATTGCGAAGCATAGCCACCGCTGGAAAGTCAACTGAAAACAATCGATAAAGGCCATCTGTAGCCAAACGCATATTGAAAATCGACTCAGCTCTCAGATGCTTATAGCGCTGCAATAATCGCATATCGCTTAGCTCACGCACAGACTCTCGCTCAGCTAAAACCTTACACAAAGCCTCAGCATCACCCAAGCCCAAGTTTAAACCCTGACCTGCCAAAGGATGAACTCGATGTGCAGCATCCCCCACCAAAGCTACTCCAGGACCTATCATGCCCGAGCTCTCCAAGGTTAGTGGAAAGACGTACATTGGACTACGCAAGCTCAACTGCCCCAACCTACCTTGAGCAATGGTCTGTAGAGCTACTGGCAAACGCTCAGCTAACTCATCTGACAACATTGCTTGATACTTGTTGGCTATATGCTGCGGTGCCGACCAAACCATTGATACCTGATGACCATCTGCCGTATCCGGTAATGGTAAAAAAGCCAATACGCCAAAGTCACCAAACCACTGAATTGCCGCATCTAAATGTGGCTTCTCAACCGTCAGCTGAGCCACTAAACCGCTATCTCCGTATGCCTTAGCATCATGACGGATACGACAGTTTTGACGCACAACAGAACTCGCACCATCAGCGCCGACTAAGAGCTTAGTATTGATAACTAGCCCAGACTCACACTCAATTTTGCCGTGCCATTGCTCATACGACTTAAACTTATCCTCAATCCATGGTACACCATAGACCTTAAGTGCATTAAAGAGAGCATACTCAATTTCTCCTGACTCAACGATATAAGCCAACTCAAACATTTGCGACTGCTTCGCATCCAGCACTATCTCGCCATCAAGATCACCGTGAACCTCCATTTTACGGACAGGGTTACGACGTTCGTCTGGCATCATAGACCAAACGCCTAATTTTTCTAAGAACCGCTGACTAGCTAAGGAAATAGCATAAATGCGCGGATGATATTGCTCACCTAAACTGTGCTTAGGTAGAGTTTTTGGCGCTAAAATGGCCACTTTAAATTGCTTTTTTGCTAATTGTAAAGCAACCGTCATACCGACAATACCAGCACCACACACCACTACATCATAAGAAGAATTATTCATATTACTCATCGTAACCTATCGAGCGTTAGGCGCTCCCATACCCACTGGCCATAAAACCCAAACTCTTGTGTCTTGCTTCATGCGACCGGCCTGTTCACCTGCTGCTTCGCCACTACCCCAGAAAAAATCGACGCGAGCAGCGCCCTTAATCGCACCTCCTGTATCTTGAGCAAAGACCATCTTTTCTAACGGACTACTACTAGACGGATAGGTTGTGGCCAAATAAAGTGGACTACCTAAAGGCACAAACTCAGGGTCTACTGCAACTGTCCGCTCTGCTACTAAAGGAATACCGTAAGCACCCTTAGGCCCTGCAATACTATCAATGATTCGCTCTTCACGGAAAAACACCATCGCTTCATTCACGTTAAGCATCTCATCAAGACGATGTGGATTTTGCTGTGCCCAAGCCTTAATATTTTGCATTGATGTCTGTGCTATTGGTAATTCACCCTGATCTGCCAACCAACGACCAATCGATGTATATGGCCGGCCATTATGATCAGCATACGCTAGACGTATTGAACGACCATTATCTAATTGTACTCGTCCAGAGCCCTGAATTTGTAAAAAGAAGGCCTCCACAGGGTCATTTAACCATGCTATCACTGGCGGCTTATTGCTAGCGGCACCAATCTCTGCACGCGTATCATAAGGCACTACCTTATTACCTTCAACCTTACCACGGACTCGCTTACCGGCTAACTCAGGATAAATGCTACCTAAATCAATCGTCAATAGATCCTCCGGCTGAGCATACATAGGCCACTGATAATCACCACCTTGTGATTTAGAACCATACACAATCGGTTCATAATACCCTGTTGCCACGCCCTGTCCAACCAGCTCCCACGGCTGCAAATGCTGCTCTAAGAAAAACCTCACCATCGCAGGATCAGGCTTTTCACCATTAGCCTGCGTAAAGTCTGCTACATCAGCACAAAAAGGCTGCCAATCCTGTGGTGTTGCACGAGCTGGGATAGTCAACGAGCCCGATACTGGCCGCATCAAACCTCGACAATTATTAATTAAAGTAATCCAAAGATTCTCTGTATTATCTTCTTGCCAGCCTGGCAAACTATCCCACTGCACAGGTCGATATTGACCTTTTAGCTGACGAGCTGTAGTCTGAGCAAAACTTGATGATGTAGGGACCTGCAGCGGTGCATGCATATCAAACTCAACTGGCTCTTCAACAGCATAGTCTGAAGAAGTTGTGCAAGACAATAAACCCATTGTCATTAATCCTGCAAAAACTGATAAATATATCTTCTTCATATAAAACCTTTTAAAACAACTCTGTAAGATGTAGAATAGATAAAAAACTAGCTCTTATATCTTATATAAGACTTAAAAATAGTAGCAACTATTATGCTAACTTAAAACACGCTCAAGATTTTCATCATAACATTATGGTGAGCTAGGCAGAACAGCCCTTTTGTAAATCTTTGAGAAATACCAATAGAAACTCTCTGAGGATATTAAATGACTCAATCAGTGTTCAAAAAACCTTTAGAAGGTCACGCTCTGCAATACTATGATGCGAGAGCAGCTGTCGAGGCGATCCGTCCGGGCGCTTACGAAAAACTACCTTATTCCTCCCGTGTATTAGCTGAGAATCTAGTCCGCAAAGCGGAGGGCACAACTGATCAGGAGACATTAAACACTTGGCTTAGCCAGCTAACTGACAGAAAGAGTGAAGTGGACTTTCCATGGTTCCCTGCTCGTGTAGTCTGTCATGATATTTTAGGCCAAACCGCTTTAGTGGATTTGGCTGGTCTACGTGATGCGATTGCCGACAAAGGTGGTGACCCTGCAAAAATCAACCCTGTGGTACCTACTCAGTTAATTGTTGACCACTCCTTAGCAGTTGAACATGCCGGCGACGATCCTGATGCCTTTGATAAAAATCGGGCGGTAGAGGATCGTCGTAATGATGACCGTTTCCACTTTATTAAATGGACTAAGACAGCTTTTGAAAATGTTGACGTCATCCCACCAGGCAACGGGATTTTGCATCAAATTAACTTAGAGCATATGTCACCTGTGATTGAGGTACGTGACGGTGTAGCATTCCCTGACACCTTGGTAGGCACTGACAGCCACACCCCGATGGTCGACGCCCTAGGCGTTATTGCAGTCGGTGTGGGTGGCCTTGAGGCTGAAACAGTGATGCTTGGACGCGCATCTTGGATGCGTTTACCGGAAATCGTCGGTGTTAAGCTTACAGGGAAACCTGCTCCCGGTATCACTGCAACAGATATCGTTTTGGTGTTAACTAAGTTCTTACGTGAATCTAAGGTTGTTTCTACCTACCTTGAGTTTTTCGGTGAAGGGACAGCCAATCTTAGCTTAGGTGACCGCGCTACTATCGCCAACATGGCTCCTGAGTATGGCGCTACCGCAGCTATGTTTTACATCGACGACAAGACCATTGACTACTTAAAACTGACTGGCCGTGAGCCTGAGCAGGTTCAATTAGTAGAGGACTATGCCAAAACCACCGGCTTGTGGGCAGATGCGCTATGTGAAGCAGAGTATGAGCGCGTTTTAGAGTTTGATTTATCAACCGTTCAACGCTCCTTAGCTGGTCCATCCAACCCGCATAACTTATTGCCATTAAGTGAATTAGAAAATCGTGGCTTATTAGGTAATTATGAGAGTCAAGATGGTCAAATGCCTGATGGCGCCGTGATTATCGCCGCTATTACTAGCTGTACCAATACGAATAACCCCCGCAACGTTATCGCTGCTGCTTTACTAGCACGCAATGCTAATAATTTAGGCCTAGTTCGTAAACCATGGGTTAAGAGCTCTTTTGCTCCAGGCTCAAAGGCGGTTGCTCTATACCTAGAGGAAGCCGGCTTATTACCAGAGCTTGAACAGCTTGGTTTTGGCGTGGTGGCCTTTGCTTGTACTACCTGTAATGGTATGTCGGGTGCTTTAGATCCTAAGATTCAGCAAGAAATTATCGATCGTGACCTCTACTCTGTGGCAGTCCTTTCCGGTAACCGCAACTTCGACGGTCGTATACATCCACATGCCAAGCAAGCTTTCCTAGCCTCACCACCACTCGTGGTAGCTTATGCTATTGCTGGCAGTATCCGTTTTGATATTGAAAAGGACCCTCTTGGCCTTGATAAAGATGGCAACCCCATCACCCTACAGGATATTTGGCCTAGTGATGAGGAAATTGAAGAAGTCGCAAGCAAAGCTGTTAAGCCTGAGCAGTATCGCAAAGTATACATCCCAATGTTTGCCAAGGACGAGAGCACCGAGAAGGCGAAGAGCCCTCTTTATGATTGGCGTCCAATGTCAACCTACATCCGTCGCCCACCTTATTGGGAAGGCGCTTTAGCCAGTGAACGTTCGCTTAAAGACATGATTCCTTTAGCCATTTTAGGTGACAATATTACGACTGATCACTTATCCCCTTCTAACGCAATCATGCTCGATAGCGCTGCTGGCGAGTATTTGCATAAGATGGGCCTACCAGAAGAGGACTTTAACTCTTATGCAACACACCGCGGTGACCACTTAACAGCGCAGCGCGCTACCTTTGCTAATCCGAAACTATTCAATGAAATGGTTCGCAATGACGACGGTACTGTAAAGCAGGGTTCACTTGCTCGTATTGAACCAGAAGGCAAGGTAACACGCATGTGGGAAGCGATTGAAACCTACATGGAACGTGCACAGCCGCTAATTATTATTGCTGGTGCAGACTATGGCCAAGGTTCTTCACGTGACTGGGCAGCTAAAGGGGTTCGTTTAGCCGGCGTACAGTCCATTGTCGCTGAGGGCTTCGAGCGTATTCACCGCACCAACCTAATTGGTATGGGTGTTTTACCACTTCAATTTAAAGAGGGTACAAATCGCCTAACGTTAGAGATTGACGGCACTGAAACCTATGATGTACTTGGCACGCCAACACCTCGCTGCGAGTTGACATTATGCATCAAGCGCCGCAATGGTGAAACCGTTGATGTACCTGTCATCTGTCGCTTGGACACGCAAGAAGAAGTCAGTATTTATGAAGCAGGTGGTGTATTACAGCGCTTTGCTCAAGACTTCCTTGAAAGCTCTCAAGACTAACTCTTTGATAGAGTAAAAACTAAAAACCGCTATAGGAAAAATCTTATAGCGGTTTTTTAAATTAAAAATTAATACTCTTCAGAGCACAAACTAAGCTGCGTCGTTGTGATTCTTACGCTGTTCAAGCATGCTCATAAGAACTAATGCGTCTGGAGCATGTTCAGATACATACTCAACTTCCTGCGCTACTTCCTTGCCGTTAGGCTCATAAGAAGCAGATGTAAATTCCTCACGGAGACGAGTCAATAATTTCATAATTTTCTCCTTTCTAATAATTATTTATAATTGTTTGGTATTGCGCCACACCCGCACTCTAACCTTAACCTATCGTATTCCAATACAATAACAATGAATTTTCTCTAACAACAACGATATAGTAACCAGTATATATGACAACAGGATTAAGAAAATACTACATATTTGTCATATGCTTAGCTTAATTTATTGTAGTGATTTATAAACCACCATACTAGCTTAGCAATAAAGTGCATGACAACCCAAGCAGTTAAGTGAAAACCAGTGTTTTCCCCTAGATACACGATAGCTCACGAACACCTGCCCCAAAAGAGGGACTGTTTATTCTAAGTGATGTTGGGATTGAAGAGATACTAAAAAAAGATACTGAAAAACTTTCAGCTTTCTTTGAGTAATGGAGTAAGTTAATACAGCCTATCTTTTATTTTTAATTTAAAGTTTTAGTCAGATAACGATAAGCAATTGATAAATATAGCATAAGCCTAATATAAAGTCAAGCAAACTCTCACTACAAATTAACTTAGTCTCAATTAGACACCATCAAATAAAGCAGTTATTTTAAAACACTGTGATATTACAAAATAGCAAAATAGTCAATAACAGTCATACAAATTTAATTATTAAATGATAGTATTAACGGTATCTAAAAAACAAAATATGTAAAAGGTATACGCAATATGAGTCAAGAGTTATCCGATCACGCACGCCGTCTTTATGCTGAGATCATGGACAGCTTAGATGAAGAGCTGGAAATGGAGATTGACGATGAGCGCTACGACCTTATACTCCAGAAGGCGGGCGAAGAGCACAAGTCCGATAGTATGGACCGTCGCTTTTATTTCCGTGAGCTACTTCGTTTACAGTGCGAACTCGTAAAATTACAAGATTGGGTCGTTAAAAACAAAGTCAAAGTTGTGGTGATTTTTGAGGGCCGCGATGCTGCCGGTAAGGGTGGTGCTATTAAACGTATTACTCAGCGCTTAAACCCCCGCGTCTGTCGTGTTGCTGCATTACCTGTACCTAGCGATCGTGAGCGTAGTCAGTGGTATTTCCAACGTTATGTTTCACATCTACCTGCTGGTGGTGAAATCGTTTTATTCGACCGTAGTTGGTATAACCGTGCTGGAGTTGAGCGTGTTATGGGTTTTTGTACTGACGAGGAGTATGAGGCATTCTATCGTGATGTAACTGAGTTTGAAAAAATGCTGGCTCGTAGCGGTATAATTTTAATTAAGTACTGGTTCTCCATTTCTGATGATGAGCAGCACCGTCGCTTCTTAATGCGTAAGCACGATCCCTTGAAGCAATGGAAGCTATCACCAATGGACTTAGAGTCTCGCCGCCGTTGGGAAGACTACACTAAAACCAAAGAAATCATGATGCAACGCTCACACATCCCAGAAGCAAAATGGTGGGTAGTCGAGGGTGACGACAAGAAGCGAGCTCGTTTAAACTGCATTTCGCATTTGTTGTCACAAATTCCTTACGAGGAAACAGAGCATCACGATCTTGAACTGCCTGAGCGTATCCACAACCCTGACTATAGGCGCTTACCAACACCTGAAGAAATGCTAGTTCCGGCTATCTACTAAGTGTAAGCGTTAAACACTAAGATAAGAGCTATAAAAGCCTTAAGTTTATTACAACTTAAGGCTTTTATCATTTATAGCCACCAGACTCTATAATCTCAAACTGCCATTACCACAAGGGTCCGCTTGACTAATTGTACTACCTGCTGGCACCGACTGAGTAAGCCAAACATTACCACCGATAACTGAGCCCTTACCAATCACAACACGGCCAAGAATGGTTGCGCCGGCATAAATAACTACATCGTCCTCAACAATTGGGTGGCGAGCATTACCTTTATGTAAATTTCCATGCTCATCACTTGGAAAACTCTTAGCTCCCAAAGTAACCGCCTGATAAATACGGACATTTTTGCCAATAATTGCAGTTTCACCAATCACAACACCTGTCCCATGATCAATAAAACAGCCTGGACCAATCATTGCACCTGGGTGAATATCAATTCCCGTGCGGCTGTGTGATATCTCAGAGATAACGCGAGCGATTATTGGTACGCCTAGTTTATATAGCTCATGCGCAATACGATGCGCAACCATTGCGTGAACACCTGGATAAGACAATAAAACCTCATCAACACTAGTCGCAGCAGGATCACCGCGATAAGCCGCACGCACATCTTGATCGAGCAAACCTCTAACCTCAGGTAAAGTCGCAGCAAACTGACGAATCACCTCGACTGCTTGTGTTCGGATGCGATTCAACGCATCACCATTGCCTTGAATCTTTTGCAAAAACTCTAAACGCGCCTGAGTGAGCAGCAGGTTTAAGGCCTTACCAAGCGTATAACCAACATAAAAGTCCTCATTTTCCTGAACCAAATCCTCCGGACCCAAACGCATTGGAAATAAGGCACCACTTAATGAGTGCATAGCCTCAGCAATTATTTCTGGCGATGGTAAGTGACGTCCTCCCTTTTCATCTAGGCGATTTTGCTCTGTACGCCACGCCTGACGCTTTTGTTTAAGTCCATTGACCACTTCGTCAAGAGCAAAATCATGGGGAAAATCATTCATAGAATCACATTTAAAAAACGGCATAAACTATCCTTAAAGCAATCTGCTAATTACTGGCTTGTAGTAAACGAGGATTTTCCCATCCGCCGCCTAAAGCACGGATTAAATCAACTTGGTTCTGTAAACGGCCAGCACGCAGACTCAATTGACGTATCTCTGCATTATAAGTGCTGTTTTGAACCTGAGCAACGCCCAGAAAATCCACCAATCCCGCCTGATATTGATTAAGGGTAATTTGTAAAGACTGACGCGAAGCGCTCAAAGCACGCTGTTGTGCGGCCTGCTCACGCACTAAGTTAGACCCCTCTATCAAGGCATCCTCTACCTCACGCATAGCGTCTAACACCACCTGACGATAAGCTGCAACCTCGGCCTGATAATTTGCTTTAGCGGAGTCCACACTCGCTTTACGCGCCCCACCGTCTAAAATAGTCAGCACCAGTTGGGGGCCTAATGACCAAACATTAAGAGGAGAGCTAACCCAATCAGAAAAGCTAGATTCCTGATAGCTACCGCTCGCTGACAAGTTTAGACGAGGAAACCACGCCGACTGAGCTACACCGATTTCAGCATTGGCCGCTGCCACATTACGCTCTGCCATCGCAATATCAGGGCGTGAGCGAAGTAACTCAGAAGGCAAACCCACCGGCACAGCAATTAACCCTGGTAAATAGTTTACTTTTTCAGCCAAACCGAAAGTAGACGGAGTCTTTCCGATCAACACAGCAATTGCATTTTCATGCCTACTACGTATTGTGTCAATTGCAATAGCATCAACTCGTGCATTTTCTAACTGAGCCTCAGCTATCACGACATCGCCATAAGCAGCAATGCCCTGATTATAACGGTTACGAGTGACTTGTAAAGACTGCTCATAAGCCTTCACTATTTGTGTTAAAAGCTGGCGCTGTAAATCAGCACTACGTAAATTAAAATAATTCTGCAATAACTCAGCTTGCATACTTAAACGGACATCCGCCAAATTAATTGCTGCAGCCTCCTCTGAAGCTTCTCTCGCCTCTACTTGACGACTAATCCGCCCCCACAAATCAACCTCCCACGAAACATCACCACCTAATAAGTAGCGACTGGAAGCACTCGTCGATGAGCTGCCCGAACGATTGACCGAAGTGGTGCTCTCCAAGTTTGGATACAAATCAGCACGCGAACCTCTGGTTTGTGCAATAGCAGCTTGATAGCGGGCAAGTGCTTGTGCAACGGTTTGATTTTGCTGATTTAAAGTAGCAATTAATTGATTCAATTCCGGATCATTAAAATCAGTCCACCAGTCACCGCGAATCCATCCCTCTGTAGGCTTAACCTCAATCCACTGCTCACTCTGCACTGGTGTACCTTTAAAAGCAGCCGCTACAACTGTTTCAGGCACCTGATAGTCTGGACCAACGGCACAAGCCGCTAAAGCACTGGTCGCAGCAACTACGAGGGCTAATCGTTTAAGACTCATACTTTACTCTCAACTAATTTCTTACTACCGGATTTCCTACGTTTAAAGCGACCGGATAGTTTATCCAAATATACATAAATCACGGGCGTACTATAGAGCGTTAAAATTTGACTCATCGCTAGGCCACCCACAATCGTTATACCCAGTGGCTGACGCATTTCAACACCCGATCCTGTTGCTAAAATTAATGGTAAGGCTCCAAAAATAGCGGCAAATGTCGTCATTAGAATCGGCCTAAAGCGGACGATACATGCTTCAAAAATTGCTTCCTCAGAACTGAGATTATCTGTTCGCTGTCTTTGTAAGGCAAAGTCAATCATGATAATGGCATTTTTCTTAACAATACCAATTAACAAGAATAACCCAATTAACGCAATGATTGTAAACTCCATATCAACCATATTTAGTGCAAGCAAGGCACCAAATCCCGCCGATGGTAAGGTTGACAGAATAGTAATAGGATGTATATAACTCTCATATAAAATACCTAAAACCAAATATAATAAAACCACTACGCCCAAAAGCATAAGAGGTTGCTGTCTTTGCATTTTTTCAAAATCAGCTGCCGTGCCTTCAAAGCCTGCCTCTACTAAGCGAGTCGGTAAATTAATATCTATCAGCACCTGATTAATAGCCTCACGTGCTTGATCTAAGGTGACACCCTCCGCAAGACCAAAGCTAATCTCATCTGCCAACATGCCCTCTTGCTGACTCACCCTCAATGGTGCATTACCTACGCTTAGTGTCGTAAATGAGCTAATCGGAATAGCTCTGCCATCCTTTGTCAAAACCTTCAGGTCATCAAGCACTGAAGCGTCTTGAGCATAACGTGAAGCGGCTCCCATAACAACATTATATTGATTGAGTTCTTCATAAATGGTAGAAATTTGCCGCGACGCATAGAGATTATTTAGTGTATTGGTCACTAGGCTCATATCTACGCCCAGACGTTGGGCCTTTTCTCTATCAATTTCTAACTCAAGTCGTCGACCTTTATCTTCAGACCCTTCCGAGACATCAACAAGCTCCGGGAGTGTTTGAAAAGCTTGCCGCACCTTATCGGTCCACTCTCGTAGGACCTCTAAATCACCTGCTTTTAAAAGAAACTGATAATCTCCCCCTGCCTGACCACCCAAGCCACCTCCCGGTAGATCTTGCATAGAAAACAAAAATATTGAGGAACCTGGTATATGTCCAAGCTTTTCTCTCAGTTGGTTAATAACCTCTTGAGCACTTAACTCACGCTCTTCAAAAGGGACCAACTGGATAGTCATAAAACTGCTAGTACTACCACCTCGGCCACCTGCCGAGCCGCTCACAGAATCCACATTAGGATCAGCCAAGATAATCCGTTTATACTCATCAAGCTTTGGCCTCATTGCTTCAAAAGAGGTCCCCTGATCCACCCTGAACATGCCTCGCATTAAGCCCGTATCCTGCTGTGGGAAAAATCCCTTAGGTACCGTAATAAACAAATGCACATTTAAAATAACAACCAAGAGCAGAGCAAATAACGTGACAAAACGCCACCTAAAACTCCAAGCAAGCGTTATCTTATAGATATTCAAAAAAAAGTTGAAACCACGCTCAAAAAGTCGTGCAAAAACATTTTCCTTTTTAAATTTATTTTGTACCTTATCCTCTTTAGGTTTTAACCACTTAGCACACAACATCGGCACTAAGGTTAGAGAGACTACTAAAGAAACTAATACGGCAATAGTCAGTGTCATGGCAAACTCAAAAAAAAGATTACCAATCAACTCATCAATTAACAGTAAAGGTAAAAAGACAATGACTAAAGACAAACTCATCGTCACCACAGTAAATCCAACCTCTTTTGCTCCCTTTGAAGCGGCTTCCTCTGGACTTAATCCCTGCTCAAGATAACGCGTAATGTTTTCTACAACGACAATCGAGTCATCAACAACAAAACCTGTTGCCACAATAAGCGCCATTAAAGAAATTGTATTTAAGGAAAAACCCATAAAATACATAACTATAAATGCACCAAATAAAGAAATTGGCACTGAAATAGCAGGGATAAATGTAGTTCTAAAATTTCGTAAGAAAACCAGAACAACCAAAGCAACTAAAAGCACTGAAATAATAAGAGTCTTTTCAGCTTCTAGCAATGTGGCTCGAATACTTGGGGAACGGTCTTGGGCAACAACCAAATTAACTTGAGCAGGTAAAAGCGCCTCAAAGCTTGGCAATAACGCTTTTACTCCCTCAACCGTTTGAATGATATTAGCTGTCTCTTGACGACGCACCATCAAGTTAATGGATTCTTGTTCATTTAAAAAACCGAAATTATATTCATTTTCGACAGAATCATAAACATGAGCAACGTCCTTTAAACGGACAGCCTGACCATCATGCCAACGTATCAACAAATCTTTATAGTCATCTGCTTTACGCAAAATACCATTCGTATTAATAAGCCAGCGTAAATTTGAATCCTCCAAAAAACCTCTCGGTTTATTTTGATTGGAATCACTAATCGCTAGCCTTACCTCATCTAAAGTTATGCCATAGCTATTTAATTGCATCGGATTCAAGTCAACCCGCACTGCTGGCATTGAACTACCGCCAATAGAGACCTCACTAACGCCCTCAACTTGCGCTATCTTTTGAGCCACGATGGTGCTAGCCATATCGTAGAGCTCGCCCAAGTTATGGGATTCCGAAGTCAAACTAAGGACAATAATAGGACTGGATGCAGGATTTAACTTACGATATGTGGGCGGGCTTCGCATGCTACTAGGCAGCATTGGCACTGCTTTATTAATCGCTGCTTGTACCTCACGGGCTGCATCATTAACATCCTTACTCAACTCAAATAGAATGCTAATTTGAGTCCTTCCCTCTTGACTGGTAGAGCTAATTGTATCAACCCCAGCAATACTGCCTAATGAGCGTTGCAACGGCGTAGCTACACTACTTGCCATTGTTTCAGCACTAGCACCAGGTAAACTTGCCGAAACAAAAATTGCCGGCATAGCAAGATTAGGTAAAGGTGCTACAGGCATAGCAATATAACTTGCAATTCCGCAAATAGCTAAGGCAATAGCTAACAAAAATGTCGCTATTGGACGTTTAATAAAGGGCTCAGAAAGGCTCATCATCCACTCTCTTGCTCTGATGTTGCTCTATTCTGCTGTTCATGCCGCGCTCTACCACTTACTAAGCGATCAAAATACAAATAGATAACCGGCGTTGTAAATAAAGTAAGCACTTGACTGAGTAAAAGGCCACCCACCATGGCTAAACCTAAAGGCTTCCTTAACTCCGCCCCTACGCCATCAGACATCATTAAAGGGATAGCAGCAAATAAAGCAGCTAAGGTTGTCATTAAAATGGGCCTAAAACGCAACAATGCAGCCTGACGAACAGCATCAAACGGAGCTAAACCCCGTTCTCGCTCGGCTGACAAGGCAAAATCTACCACCATAATGCCATTTTTCTTGACGAGACCAATCAACAAGATAATCCCAATAATACCCACCATATCCAAATCCATACCAGCAAGATTGAGCGCAATCAACGCCCCAATAGTTGCTGAAGGTAATGTTGATAAAATGGTGATGGGATGGATATAGCTTTCGTAAAGTACACCTAAGACGATGTACATTGTAAATACAGCGGCTAATAGCAACCAGATATTACTACTTTGAGCACTGATATAAGCGGCACTTGTCCCTTGAAGACGCACATCCACCGAATCAGGCATGTCGATTTGCCCTGCCAATGCCTGAATCTGCGGTAGCACATCTGACAGCGAGTAATGCTGTTGCAAATTAAAAGACAGCAAACTTGAATGAAACTGGTCAATACGCTGCACTTCTAGAGGCGTGTAACCCATTTCAACCGTCGCAATATCAGTTAAACGAACTAAACCCTCAGTACCCTCAATAAACACATCAGACAAGACTTCTGGACCGGTAGCGAAAGCTGGATCAACCTCTAGAACCACTCGATATTGAGCTGCTTGCGTAAAGACTGTCGAGACTAAACGTTGACTAAAAGCATTATAAAGCGCCTCGTCAACTTGAGCCATACGAATACCAAAGCGCGCAGCGATATCACGATTGACTACAACCTTGGCCTCTAGACCATTCATCTGATAATTTTCAACTACATCAGTGAGTCCTTCAATCTCACTGAGAGCATTAACATACTGAGGCACCCACTCTCTTAATAACTCACTATTAATCGATGATAGGCTAAGTTGATATTGGCTACGTGCAAGCTGAGTATCAATAGACAGGTCTTGATTAAGCTGCAAATATACTCGCATGCCCTCATAGTTCGAGGCTAATTCCTCTAAACGCTCCATCACCTCTTGCCCACTACCTCGCTCACTATGTGGTTTTAATTCAATTTGCATACGACCAGTATTTAAACTGACATTATTACCATCAACACCGATAAAGGACGTGACTGACACCACATCCTTATCTTCAGAAAAAGCATGAGCAATTTCAGTTTGTAACTCTGCCATCCTATCAAAAGAAATCGACTGATCCGCTTCTGTCATAACCACCATCAGACCTGTATCTTGGTGAGGAAAAAAACCCTTTGGAATCCATAAATAAAGCAGCACAGTAATAACTAAGGTAATCAGAAAAGCCAATAGTGTGACAAACTGATGCGCTAAAACCTTATCAAGCAAATAAGCATATCCAGTCACTAGCCTGTCAATTTGTTTACCTAGCCAATTAGTAATAAAGTTACCCTGAGGTGCATCAGTTGCAACCTCTCCTTCAGCTAATTTAGGCGCAGCTTTGAGCATACGTGAACACATCATTGGCGTGAGTGTTAAGGAAATCACCAATGAAATTAAAATCGCCACCGCCAAGGTCATAGCAAACTCTCTAAACAGGCGACCAATCACGTCCCCCATAAAAAGCAATGGTATTAATACGGCAATCAGCGAGAAAGTAAGTGAAATTAAGGTAAAACCAATCTCTTTGGCACCTTTTAAAGCCGCGTTCATCGGCGTTTCACCCTCCTCAATATGGCGGGCAATATTTTCAATCATGACAATCGCATCATCAACCACAAAACCTGTCGCAATAGTCAATGCCATCAAGGTCAGGTTATTGAGGCTATAACCTAAAAACAACATGATCACAAACGTACCAATAATGGATAATGGCACCACAACGGAAGGAATAAAAGTCGCTGTTAGCGTACGTAAAAATACAAAAGTCACCAAAACTACTAACAAAACAGCCATCAACAGCTCGGTTTGTACATGACTAATCGATTGACGTATGGAATCTGTACGGTCTGCTACCGCCTCGATCTGTACAGACTGTGGCATCGCCGCTCTTAACGCAGGTAACTGTGCCAAAATATCATCGACTACATTGATCACATTAGCACTAGGTTGCCGCTGAATATTTAACAGAATCGCTTGCTTATCATTTAACCAAGCTGCTTGACGTACATCCTCCGCCCCTTGAACCACCTTAGCAACTTGCCCTAAACGTAAAGGCGCATCATTCTCATAGGCTAAAATGATATCTTCATACTCTTCTGGTGAGTAAATCTGACTATTGGTATGAATGGTCGTCGAACGACGTGGTCCGTTTAGATTTCCAGATGGCTGATTAATATTAGCTGAAGTAATAGCATTACGAATATCATTGAGTGTTAGAGCGTTAGAAGCAAGTGTTGTTGGATTGACTTGCACCCTAAAGGCTGGTTTTTGACCACCGGCCACACCGACCATTCCAACACCAGAGACTTGAGCGACACTCTGTAAAATACGCGTTTCAACAAGGTCACGCACCTCATACAAAGGCAAGGTATCAGATGTCACCGCCAACGTAATAACTGGTGTATCTGCTGGATTCACCTTATTATAAACTGGTGGCATCGGCAGATCATCTGGCAATAGATTGGAAGCAGCATTAATTGCTGCTTGTACCTCTTGCTCTGCCACACTAATAGGTAACGTTAAGCTGAACCTGAGATTAATCACTGATGCGCCTGCAGCACTTGACGAACTCATCTGCTCAAGGCCAGCCATCTCCCCCAGCTGTCGCTCTAAGGGAGAAGTAACTAAAGCCTCCATCGTCGCTGGACTCGCTCCAGGATACATGGTCGTAACCTGAATCGTTGGATAGTCTACATCTGGCAACGCTGAAATTGACAATTGTTGATAAGAAAAAAGTCCCGTCAACAACACGGCAATCATCAACAATGTTGTGGCAATCGGTCTACGAATAAAAGGGGCTGAAATATTCAATCGACTATCTCTACTTTAGAGCCTGCTCGTAGGCGATCAATCCCTTCAACCACGATACGATCACCCTCCACTAGACCCTCAGTGACTTGAGTGTATTCAGCATCGACAATACCTTGCTGAATGCTGCGTTGCTCTACCGTCATATCATCATTGACCAAAAACACAAAAGCACCTTGTCTGCCATGCTGAATCGCATCAGTTAACACGCTCAAGGTATGGTCAAAACGATCTGCGACCAATCTTACATTTACGAATTGATTTGGGAATAGCATATGATCACTATTATCAAAACGCGCTTTAACTTTGATAGTACCGGTAGCTATATCAATCTGATTATCCATTGACAGCAAATAGCCATTCCCTAAGTACTGTGAAGAGTTACGGTCATAAAGTCGGACTTCTATAGGTACTTGCTGATAAAACTTAGATGCAATTTGTGGTACATATAGCTCAGAAATCGCGAACTCAACATCCATTGGTTGATTCTGAGTGATAGTTACTAGACCTTCAGTCGCATTTGCCTGGACTAAATTACCCACATCAACCTGACGCAAGCCTACACGCCCACTAATCGGAGCGGTAACAGTTGTATATTCTAATTCAATTTCTGCTTGAACAACTGTCGCCTGTAAACTAGCTCGGTTTGCTAGTAGCTGGTTAACTAACGCCTCTTGAGTATCGACCTGCTGTTTAGCAATAGAATTTTGTTTAAACAGTGTCTGATAGCGCTTAAAATCGGCTTGTGCATTAGCTAATTGTGCTTCATTTTGTTGATACTCAGCTTTTGTTTGCTGTAATCTAGCAGTAAATGGACGCGGATCAATTTCAAACAAAGGTTCCCCTGCCTCTACTGCCGCCCCCTCCTCAAAATAGATCTTGGTTAATGGACCAGTAACCTGACTTCGTACTAATACACTCTCTGACGGCAAGGCGGTTCCCAACCCTCGAATAATAAAATCCATTGGTAGCTCTTCAGCCACCACGACACTAACCGGCGTCGCTAAACCCATCATCCCTGCACCTCGCCCACCAGTTGGTCGACCACTTGGTACAGCAACTCTTTGCCCCTGAACAGCAGACACCTCCTGAGTTCTGGTTAATGCGTCCTTCCCACCCATAAAGAAGTAATAAATAGCAAAAGCGACTATTACCAACAACAGCAACATAACGATAAGTTTTAAAAACCGCTGCCTAGCTGATGTTGGTTTAGAAGATAAATCATACTGTTTAGCTTTTAAAACATGCGTTGAGACGTCACGCTGTTGATCATTCTCATTTGTCTTTGACGACTCAGGTGGATTATTCACTCAAAAATCCTATAAATCACTATTTATAAAAAAACTTATTAATATTAAAAATTGCAAAAAGCAATTTTTAAACCTATGGGCTTAGTCACTAACTGCGCCTCTAATTGCTGATTCAATTGATATAAACGCACAAAAGTAACGTATTTATTTGCACTAATTTCTGGATAAACACCTGTCGACTCTGGTACCCAAACACGTATTAACTGAAAAGGTTGACCTGCCAAAGAACGTTCATAAACACCATTTGCTGCCGTCGTTATATATTCCGGATCACGTGATGCTCGAATAAAATGCAACAACTTTTCGACACCATCACTCAGCGGTTTAAATGATGCAACCCACTGATTGACCAGATCTTTTCTTTGCTCTTGATTGCCCATTAACCAACCTTGATAAGCGGGAAATTCTGTTGATGACAAACCACCAGGTGCGACATAACGACTTTTTATTTTAGATAACCACTCACTCTCTCTGACTGCACGACCAATTTTACCGGTATCGTGTAACTCACGACTAACCTGAGTTAAATCAATTAATGCTGCATCAATTGCCGACAAGTTAATTTCAGGATAATTTCTAAAATCCTGTAAGGTATTTTTCTGCTTATCTAACTCTTGCAATACGGTATTCCGAATATCTCCTCGTTCACAGACATCCATTACATCAAAAAGTGCTCCTAATAAGCTCTCATCATCTTCCGACTTCGTCGAAAAATGTTGATGAAAAAAAGACAATCGTTGAAAAAGATGCTCTAAACGTAAAAAAGAACGGATTTTCTCACTAACTGGGTACTCATATAAAATCACGACAATCCCTTTTATAATCAGCCTTTTCCGATCAACTCCAGCCAAAAGCCATGCATTACATGTACTTGCCGATGTAGCTCAACTAAACTAACCCCCGCACCATTAACAATCACGTCATCAGCGTGCTCTAGTCTGAGATCTCGACTAGCCTGACTAGCAATAATTCGCCGAACCTCCGCTACTGTGAGTTGACTTCTAGATTGTACACGCGATATTTGTGTTTCTTCATCACAATCTACCACGCAGATACGTTTAAATTGCGAACGATAACGCCTCACCGACTCAATTAAAAGGGGGATATCATAAACCACATAAGGACTGCTTGCTTGCTCAGCTTGAAGACGCATTTGTTCTTGCACAATAGGATGGACAATTGCCTCTAAACGCCGACGGGCATCAGCCTCTCTAAAAACCAACTCGCGCATTCTAGCGCGATCCAATGCTCCCGTCTCATCAATCATCACGTCACCAAAAGCCATGCCAATGGCTGCTATTGCTGCGCCCCCACTCGCTGTACTAGCCCGTGAAATCTTATCCGCATCAATAATCGTAATTCCATAACTCGCTAACAGCCTAGTTACAGTTGATTTGCCAGAACCAATCCCACCAGTCAACCCGATCTTAAACTGCATCATCTACCCTTTAGCGCCAGGCTATTTATCCGTACCACCAAATAATATAGGTTGCCATAGATAAAAAGGGACCAAAAGCAACGCTACTTACAGTCTTTTTAAAAAAAATGCGACGACCCACTAAAAACACAATAGCTAAAGAACAAGCGAGTAGCAATAAATAAAGCATTAATTGACCATCAAACCAACAGAGCAAAGCCAAAATAAACTTCGTATCCCCAGCGCCAAACCCCTGATGAAGCCTACCATTAGCAAGTCTTTTCGTGGCTACCTGAAGGATCTTAGCACAAGTGGCCCAGAGCATAACTATTACTAATTGTATCCAAAAATGACTATGCAATACAAAATAATGGTAATTTAATCCAAAGATTGCAAGCGCTAATAACATACCATCAGGCAATATTCTTAACTTCAAATCAAACCAGGACAAACTCAACACAATAGCAAGCAACAGTAAATAAAAAACTGACTCAGCATCTAATCGCTTCAACTCCAAGCCTAAAGCAAAAAATAACAGTACGACTAGCACTGAAGGATAGTGTTTTTTATACGGACGAATCTCTCGCCAATAGCAATCTCGGCGATAACGTCGATAAATACTTAATAGGTAACTTGGCAAAAAGAAATAGAGTAATACCCCTAAGAAGCCTAAAAAGAAAAAGAGCTGAAACATCTGAATCTCCTCTAAAGAAGAATCTTAGCTCGAGCTCTTTTTATTATGGTATTGACAGGATATTTTTATCCATACCTAAAATGACAATTAATGCAGAGTGCGTTCACTATCCTTATCACCCATTAACTCACTATCTTCGACATCATCTTCTTGCTCGAAGGTTAGGACATAGGCATCAAGTTCCACAAAAGCATGTAATAAACTAGCAATAGACTGGTAAAAATCAAAATTAGTGCCTTCTATTTGCTGCACACGATCTTGCCACTCTTCTACCCATGAAAGTAAGGAAACCTCTAAATACATACCTTGTACTTGTGCTACTGACTCCATAACGTTGGAGTCCTGCTCATCAACTACGGCCAAACACCATGCAGAGATAGCAGCGAGATAAACTGAAATATGATCAGTAGCCTCATTAAACTCAGGATTTAAAGGTAGTTTGTTATGCTCTAAAAAAATGGATAATGGTAAATTATTTTGGAGAAAATTAATATCTTCCTGCGCTAAATAAAGTGATGCGAGTGGTGGTACGGTGGCGGATTTTTTAGTTAGAAATAACATTTTAAAATCCTCGGCTAACGCAATACGTGCTTCATCGCTACCATCCATCGCCTCAAGCGCTTTGCTCACACGAACTACCTCTTCGTTAAAACCAAGACCCACAAAGAAATCTAACAATTGACTCATTTCATCAGAACAATAAAATGAAAATAAATCCTTGCTAATCACATCGGCATAAATGCTTGAAAACCATTCAAATATTGACGATCGTTCGGTATTGAATGGGGTCCAATTAGCTTGAAGTTCCTGATACATGATGACTTAAGTCCTTTGGGTAACTCTAAAAAATTATATAATCTAACTTCTATTCTACCCACATATTGCCTAGTCGTCCTAAGCAAGTGAGATGAAGAAAAAAGTGAATCGTTCTGTACACACACTCACTTTTATAAAACCACCTTGCTACTTAAACTACTGATTAAAGACTATTACCGACTCTGGACTAAGAGCGATACGTTCACCTTTTTTATAACCTAAGTCTTGTTGTATTTGCTGCGGCAGAAAAACATCAACCTCTTGACCCTGCTCTTCATCAATCACATGGAGACTCACGAACGGGCCTAAATCCTGAACATCTTGCAAATAGCCATGGAGCATAAAGCCATTATTCTCTGTCGCTCGACTTAAACGCCATTGATGAGGACGCACATAGGCTTTGGCAAAACCATCACGAATACCATACTTTTTTTGTTCTTCAGAAATAGCCACCGAGAAATTACTAAAGTGCCAATTTAACCCCTTCACAACTCCATCAAAGGCTATTGCCTCACCTAAGAACTCCGTTACGAACGGTGTTTGTGGTTGATGATAAAGGTAAGAGCCACTACCCTCTTGCTCAATAAGACCATGATTCATTAAAACAATGCTATCTGATATCTCTAAGGCCTCCTCTTGGTCATGTGTAACCAAGATACTGGTTACACCTAACTCATGGTGTACTTTTCTGAGCCACTGGCGTAATTCCTTTCGAACCTTAGCATCTAGCGCACCAAAAGGTTCATCTAAAAGTAATAATTTAGGACTGACCGCTAAAGAACGTGCTAAAGCGATACGCTGACGTTGACCGCCAGACAATTGAGATGGAAAGGATTTAGCGAGATGAGATAACTGCACCAAATCTAACAAATGCATGACACGCGTTTTAATATCTTTCCTTGAGGGTCGTTGACTACGCGGCAATACGGTTAAACCGAAAGCGACGTTATCAAATACCGTCATGTGACGAAACAAAGCATAGTGCTGAAACATAAAACCGATATTACGATCCTGCACTGACTTATTAGTCATATCCTGACCATCTAGGATCACCTGCCCATTATCAGCAAATTCCAAACCCGCAATAATACGTAAAAGCGTCGTTTTACCACAACCAGAAGGTCCTAATAAAGATACTAACTGGCCTGTTTCAACATGCAAATTAATATTTTTTAAGGCATGAAAATTACCAAAACTCTTATTGATATGCTTAATTTGGATACTCATGCCGTTACCTCATTTGTTTTTTTATTCATAGTTTTTGAAAAATTGTTTTTCTTCGAGTGAGACGCTAAAGCTTGCTTATACTTACGATCTTCCCGCCAACTCAAGGCATGTTGAAAAATCAATGTAACAATAGCCAAAAGAGCTAATAAACTTGCCGAAGCAAAGGCGCCCACTTGGTTATAATCGTTATAAAGGACATCAATATGCAATGGCAAGGTGTTGGTCAGACCGCGGATATGTCCTGATACCACAGATACCGCCCCAAACTCACCCATAGCTCGTGCATTACTTAAAATAATGCCGTACAACAAAGCCCATTTGATATTTGGTAGAGTCACACGCCAAAACATTTGCCAAGGTGAGGCTCCTAACACCAGTGCGGCCTGCTCCTCGCTTGAACCTTGACTTTGCATCAAAGGAATTAATTCGCGAGCCACAAACGGGAAGGTCACAAACAACGTGGCAATCACAATACCAGGCACGGCAAAAATCACTTGAATACCAATAGACTCTAACCAACCTCCTAAGAAACTATAGCTACCAAATAATAAGATAAACATTAGACCAGCAACCACTGGTGAAACCGAAAATGGTAAA
Organism: uncultured Oligella sp.; assembly: GCA_947632105.1. Lineage (GTDB taxonomy): Bacteria > Pseudomonadota > Gammaproteobacteria > Burkholderiales > Burkholderiaceae_B > Oligella. The sequence continues at coordinate 31,563 of CANROD010000011.1, forward strand.
TCCAATAAGGTCGTCATCCACTGCTTACCGCGAAAATCAAAGCGTGTCAGTAACCACGCAACAGAAACACCAAAAATAACGTTAATTGGCAAGACAATAGCAGCTGTCAATACTGTTAATCTAATCGCCGATACCGCATCAGGCTCAGTTAAGGAGGCTATATATAGTTGCCATCCTTGACTGAAGGCTTCCACAAAAATAGAGACCAGTGGAATAACTAACATAACGCCTAAAAAGACTACCGCAATTGCAATTAATAAAAATTTAAACCAACGTGGTTCATCAATAGGATTTTGATTTGCTCTTTCCATACTCAACTCTTATCCCCTACCTTCAAGACGACGACTAATACGCCATTGCGCTGCATTAATAATAAATAAAACAGTAAAGGCAATTAACAACATAAATAAAGCAACAGCTGAGGCACCTTTCACATCAAACATTTCTAGTTTTGAAGTAATAATCACCGGCAAGATTTCTGATACCATTGGGATATTTCCGGCAATAAAAATCACTGAACCATACTCACCAGTAGCACGGGCAAACATCATGCCAGTCCCCATAAGCAAAGCAGGTGTTAATTCCGGCAAAATAACCCGTCTAAAGGTGGTCCAACGATTAGCTCCTAAGGTTGCTGAAGCCTCCTCTAATTCTGGCTTCAGCTCCTCCAGCACCGGCTGCACAGCACGGATAATAAACGGCATACTTACTACAACTAAGGCCAAGTAAATACCCTTCGGTGTAAAAGCGATACGTTGTTCAAAGAACTGTCCTAGCCAACCATTAGGCGCGTAAAGCGTTGCTAGGGCAATACCTGTCACCGCTGTCGGCAAAGCAAAAGGTAAATCAACTAATGAATTCATTAATGATCTGCCAGGAAACTTATAACGTACTAATACCCAGGCCACTAGGGTGCCAAAAAACAAATTAGTCAACGTAGCATAAAGCGATAAACGGAGAGTCAAAAAGATAGCTGCCATCACACGGTCATCAGCGATCGTATTAATAAAAGCAGTCCACCCCATACCTGAAGTGACCCAGAACAACATAGCAAAGGGCAAAATCACTAGGATAGATAAGCAAAATACACTTATCCCTAGGCTTAGTCCAAAGCCCGGTAATATCGTTTTTTGTTTGAGTAAAAGTTGCATTATTTAATACCGTTTTTTAATAGCAAATGCGCTTAGCCTCAATTACTGAGTTCTAAGCGCATCGAAGCAAATTTTTTATGCTTTTTTATTGTTTAGCGCTTGTTGACTTCGTCAAAAATAGCACCATCAGCAAAGTAAGTTTGCATAATTTCAGGCCAATCGCCAAAAACATCTACCGCACGAAAGGTTTCTACAGGAGGGAAACGGTCGGCGTTTTCCTCTAATATGTCTTGATTACTAGGACGCAAGTATAAAGAAGCAGCCAACTCTTGTGCTGGCTCGCTCCATAAGAAATCCAAATACTCTTTAGCAAGTACTTCCGAATCTTTGCGCTCAACTACTGTATCAACAATCGCAACTGGATTTTCTGCTTTGATAGAGTATGTAGGATAGATTACTTCGAACTGATCCTTACCGAACTCGTTCGCTGCCATATGCGCTTCATTTTCAAAGGTTAGAAGCACATCACCAATACCACGCTGTACAAAAGTTGTCGTTGCAGCACGGCCACCATTTTCCAAGATAGGTACGTTTTTCAAGATACCACGGGCCAACTCTTTCGCTTTTTCATGATCACCATTATGCTCTTTTAAAGCTGCACCATAAAGCGCCAAGAAAGTGTAACGACCATTACCGGTAATTTTCGGATTAGCGATCACAATTTGCACGCCGTCTTGAGTTAAATCCTCCCAGTCCTGGATATTTTTAGGGTTATCCTTACGCACTAAAATTACCGTTAAACTGGTAAAAGGTACCGCATTATCTGGAAACTCCTGCTCCCACTCACCATCAATCAAGCCCTTATCAACTAGCAACTGAATATCTGAGCTTTGATTCATGGTTACCACATCAGCTAATAACCCGTTAGCTACACTCATGGCTTGTTTAGAGGAACCGGCATGAGACTGCTGAATATTTAACTTTGCACCGTCATGCTTGGCAGCGTAGTCCTCTAAGAACAAAGGATTAAATTCCTTGTAGAAGTCACGCATCACATCATAAGAGACGTTTAAGAAAGCTTCATTACTTTCTTGTGCCTGTGCACTCACACCAAAAACCGCTGACACTGCGACAGACACAGCTAAAGCTGGTTTTACCACTGATGATAAAAAGTTTTTACCAAATTTCATAGTCATTCCTAAATAATGTTTTTATCTATTGAATAGCTCAAAAAGACATAAAGAAGAATATAACGCTTTTTTCTTATAATTAAAAAGAATAAATTTAAATATTAATATTACTTATACTTATATAAAAAGAAAAAAACGCCCCATAAATATATAAGGCGCTTTGCAAAAAGTTATGAGCGATTCAATCTATACGATGCCGCTTGCTTGCTCATCAGCATGATAAGAAGAGCGCACCATCGCACCTACAGCGGCATGACTAAAGCCCATCTTATATGCCTCCTCTTCAAGCCAGCTAAACTCATCTGGGTGCATATAACGCTCGACAGGTAGGTGATGGCCCGATGGCGCCAAATACTGACCGATAGTAATCATATCAATATCATGTGCACGCATATCATGCATCACCTCGAGAATCTCGTCGTTATTTTCGCCCAAACCGACCATAATACCTGACTTAGTTGGGATACCTGGGTATAGACGCTTAAAATCTTGCAGTAGCTTAAGTGAATGCTGATAATCAGCCCCTGGTCGCGCTTGCTTGTATAGACGGGGAATAGTCTCCAAGTTATGGTTCATCACATCAGGTAAGCCATCTGAAAAAATAGCTAGCGCTTTATCTAAGCGACCGCGAAAGTCAGGAACTAACACCTCAACCTGAGTTTTAGGTGAGCGCTCACGAACCTCATTAATACAGTTAACAAAGTGTTGAGCTCCACCATCTCGTAAATCGTCGCGGTCTACAGAGGTAATCACTACGTAATTCAGACGCATCAAAGCGATCGACTCAGCCAGGTTTGCCGGTTCTTTCTCATCTAAAGGATCGGGTCGACCATGACCAACGTCACAGAATGGGCAACGACGGGTACACTTATCACCCATAATCATAAAGGTCGCCGTACCCTTACCAAAACACTCCCCGATGTTTGGACAAGAGGCCTCTTCACAGACCGTGACCATTTTATTTTCTCTTAATATACTCTTAATATGAGTAAACTGAGAGTTCGCCGGTGCTGTTTTGACACGAATCCACGACGGCTTTTTAAGCGGCTCTCTTTGTACCACTTTAACTGGAATACGAGAAACCTTATCAAAAGCTTTTTGCTTTTTTGAAGCAACATAGCTCTCGTCTTTCTCTAGAATTGGTAAATTTGTACTCACTGCTTTTGTCCTCTAAATCAGAGTAAATATCATGTCTAGGATGTGGCCCGCTTAGCTAAGGCTAATTTGACATTGAAGATTTTCTGAAGCTCTTCGACCACTTTATCAGAAACGTCAGCCACCGTCGCCTTTACCCCCAAGCTTTGCATATCTATTGTACGCAACCCCTCATAACCACAAGGGTTGATCCCCAAAAAGGGATCTAAGTCCATGGACACATTAATTGCTAACCCATGGTAGGTACAACCCTTAGTGATTTTAACACCAAGCGCTGCAATCTTAGCTAAACCATCGCCGGGAACGTCATCCATTGGTACATAGACACCGGGGGCCTTTTCCTTACGACAAGCATCAGGAATATCAAAATACGCCAATGTCTCAATAATCGCATCCTCAAGACTTTCAACATACTCTTTAGCAAAAATTTTATAGCGACTAAGCTGCAATAAAGGGTATACAACAACCTGGCCAGGACCGTGATAGGTTACTTGACCACCACGATTACAATGAACAACAGGTATCTTCTTTGGGTTTAAAATATGCTCGGGCTTACCTGCCTGACCTAGGGTATAAACAGCCTTGTGCTCAACTTGCCAGAGCTCATCGGCAGTATCCTCGCTACGAGACTCAGTAAACTGCTTCATAGCTTCCCAAAGCGGTTCGTAATCAGCTAAACCCTCGAATTTCTTAACTTTTATCATAGAAAAATGATGACTCAGCTCATTAATTGTAGCTGAGTCTAAAGACTAGAGCACGGCCTTGACAAGTTCATGCCCGTGAAGTGCACGATAAATATCATCCAATTGTTCTCGCGACTTCACATAAACAGTCACCGTTAAACCGATGTAATTGCCCTTACTACTCTCTCGTAAAACAATAGTTTCCGGCTTAAAGTTTGGATCATGCTCTAAAATAATAGGAGTCAAAAGCTCCACAATCTCTGGATGATTAACACTCATCACCTTGATTGGAAAATCACATGGGTATTCAATTAAGGACTCTTCTTTAGGTATTTCGTTCATATCAATCAAAGTGCTGCTAGCACCTTTCCATAAGCCTGTTTTAGAACTGTGTATATTGGTCCAACCTGACCATTTGCAATAGGTTTAGCGTCAAGCTCTACGATCGGTAAAATCTCTTTTGTGGCTGACGATAAAAACAACTCATCAGCTTGCTCAACCTCTACCTGAGACACAGGACGTAATTCAAAAGGAATGCCCTCAGCTTGGCATAACTCCTCAATCAATCCATAACGAATACCCTCTAAGACTAGATTGTCTTTAGGCGGGGCAATCACTGTGCCATCCTTAACTAGCCAAATATTAGCTGATGAAGCCTCCGACAAATAGCCGTCACGGAACTGAATAACATCATCAACTCCTCGTTCAACAGCGTATTGCTTAGCGAGAACATTGCCGAGTAAAGAGACTGACTTAATGTCACAATGGAACCAACGCATATCCGGCATACTAACGGTACGCAGACCCTTGTCAATTTCTTGCGCGCTTGGCGCAACTCGTGGCGCCGCCATCAAGAAAATAGTTGGTCTCACCGATGGATTAGGGAATTGATGGTCTCGCTTAGCAACACCTCGAGTGACTTGTAAATAAACCAAGCTATTATTCCATGGTGCACGCTGAGCCATCATCGTCATTAGCTGCTGCCATTCCTCTATCGTATTGCTCGCGTGTAGAGAAATCTTATCTAAGCTACGCATTAAACGCGCAACATGCTGTTCTAGGCGAAAGGGTTTACGGTTATAAACCGGTACCACCTCATAAATACCATCACCAAAAATAAAACCTCTATCTAAGACAGAAATCTTGGCTTGGCTTAACGGTAAAATATTGCCATTTAAATAGACATCAACGTCCTCTGTGATACCGGGAATCAACTCTTCAATCATCAAAATAACTCTCTGTAACTAAACTCTTAGAAAGAGCTCATTAACTTATCCCATAAACGGCCAAATAAGCCAGCCTGCTCAACATCCTCAATCACCACTAAAGGATCCTGCTTGATGATATGACCATCTAAGACAAACTGAACTAAACCTACCTGTTGACCACGCTGTAATGGTGCAACAAGGTTCTGATTAATTTGTGTCATTGCCTGTACCTGCCCTTCTTGACCACGGGGCACAGCAATAGCAACCTTATTCTTAGACCCTAACTTGGCCTCTTTACTTTTCCCCTCCCAAACGCGCATGGTAACTATCTCTTCACCTGCTTCAGCCACATCTCTGACGACAAAATTGGCATAGCCCCAATCTAATAACGCCTGGTTAGCACGCTCACGGCCGGCAACACTTTCTGAACCAATAACCACCGATAATAAACGACGACCATTACGCTCTGCCGTGGTAATTAAGCTATAGCCGGCTGAGGATGTATGGCCCGTTTTTAAACCATCAACACCCAAATTACGACGTAGCAAACCATTACGATTTTGCTGCTTAATATTATTGTAACTAAACTCTAGTTGACTAAAATAGTCGTAGTACTGCGGATGATCTAAAATAATATGCTGCGCTAATACAGACATATCACGCGCTGAGGTATAGGTACGCTCTGAAGGCAAACCCGTTGGGTCACCGAAGCTAGTATTAGGCATACCAAAATCAGCAGCTCGTTTATTCATCTGATCCACAAATACATTTAGTGAGCCACCTACAGTTTGCGCTAATAAAATACTTGCATCATTACCTGACTGCACAATCATGCCCTGAATCAACTCACTAATTTGCACTGGCGTATTGATTTCAATAAACATACGAGAGCCCTCAGCGGCACGCGCCTCTGGCGTCACAATCACCTCTTGCTCTAATGCAATACGACCTTTATCCAATGCATCAAAAACTAAACTCGCTGTCATCAACTTAGTCAAAGAAGCCGGTTCAACTCGCATATCAGGGTCTTTTTCTGCCAAAATCTGTCCGGTATCAACATCAATAAGCAACCAACTGCGAGCCTCAATATCTGGCTGAACAAAATTAGAGAAACTAACTACTGTCGGCGTATCAGGCGTCGTAGGAATAATTGAAGAGACATTAATTGGCTCTACTTCAGTAGGAGCGACAGGCTGCAGAATAACTTGCCCAGTCGTCGTACTATCTGCTGTTTTTTTAGCTGATAAGAACTTGTAGGCCCCAAAACCCACCAAAATTAACACCAGTAAAATTACTATTTTTTTAAACATCGTCGTTTCTCTAAATCGCTATAAATAAAATATGGGTTATTGTAAAACTAAATTAGGCGGATACCTTTGAGATAGATCTCTAACTGTCTACGAAGTTCAATTAAAGCGCCGTGAAAAAAATGCCCAATACCTGGTAGCACGGTGACTGCTTGTTTCTTAGTACCAAGCCAAGCAAAAGCATCCTGCAGAGGAATCACATCATCCTGCTGTCCATGAATAACAAACGTATTTTCCGGTAATTCGACATCCCTATAACTAAAACGCCACACGCCCACCCCAGCTAACAATAAGGCTGCTGGCATCTGTAATTGAGACGGCTCCGGCTGCGTAGCAATTAAATCAGCAACTTCTTGATGAAGCTGTGCAGCAACTGCAGAACCAAAAGAAAAACCGCTAATTAACCAAGGCAACTCAGCAAACTGGGGATGCTCAGCTAAAAACTGCTGAACTACTTGAAGCATATCGTGGGTTTCGCCTCGAGCCTCATCAAACTGCCCCTCAGACTTACCTACCCCTCTAAAATTTGGACGTAAGACAACATAGCCATTACTCACTAACATTCGAGAGATCGTAGTCACTACTTTGTTATCACGAGTACCTTGAAATAAGGGGTGCGGGTGTAAAACAATCGCCCAGCCTCTAGGCTCATCAGTAGGATAATCAATTGCGACATCAACAACGCCGGCATCACCCTGATATAACTTAGTTTTTTGGGACATATTATCAATCTAATCCTTTTAAATCTTGAGTATTAACCTAGCCCTATGGTAGCGCATCAATATGTATATCCCGAGGCTTATACTCCACTATGCGTGGAGAACCGGAACTCATTTGTAACTCACTTGGTTTAAAGCCAAACCAACCCATCCCCAAACCGTAGATCAAGATATTAACTAACAACAGTAGAATAAATAGCTTACGCATTGTGTCACTCTGCTCCGCAGGGATAGTTTAAGGTAGCTATTGAACTTATCGATACCCACCAGATAATGAATATTGACTAACTATTGTAAATAATGCTGCGCATAAACCAATAATCCGGCCAATACAGGATCTTCGAATGGGACAAGCTCCATTGTATCAAATCCATGTAGTCTAATTTGCTCTGCTAGCAAGCGAGATAATTCAGGTACAACATAGTCAGCTGCCCCTCCTGCATAAAACACCACGGGATTAGCGCCACAACACTCAACCACGCAAGACCATTGACGTAACACAGCCGCTGCTTGAGCGGCAATCATACCACTCTCTAATGCCTCAGCAGTAGACTGGGGAAATTTCATCGGCAAACTTAATTTTTCCAACTTAATAGCCGGCAATTGAGCGGTACCTTGCACTAAACTATCTGCCATCAACTGTAAGCCAGGGAAAATCAAACCGCCCCAAAACTCTTGCTGATAAACGGTATCAACCGTAGTAGCCGTCCCAAAACTCACCAATATCGCCGGACGGTCTTGGACAGTTTTATGTACGCTGAGACCCAACATAGCTAACCAACGATCAGAGCCTAGTTGAGTAGCATCCATATAGGCATTTTTTAAATGGAGGGTCTGTGGCTGTGAACTAAGCCACTGTAGTTCATAATCTCCGGTACCGCAATGGATATAAACTTGCTCCGAAATTCTAGCCGCCATTAAGGTACCTGCTACATTCACACCAATGACAAGGGCAGGTTTTTGATTAAATTGTGCCAAGCGAGTGGATAGTTGATCAATTTCATCGTGAGTCAAAATAAATTTCTGAGCTCCGGATGCTTCCCCAGCCACAGAGCTAGAAAGTACTTCATAGTAAGCAAACTTAACCCGCGTATTACCAGCATCAATGAGTAATACAGCTTTTGCAGCCTCGGACATTCTAAACCTCTCCTACCGGCGCATTAGAACGAACTGACACATCACCATAAATCACTTGCTTTATACCATCCTCGGTCATCACCTGCAAACACGCATTTTTATCAACCCCTTGGGCTACTCCGCTATACAGCAGCTCTGTACCATTTAATACATCAACAGTTTGGCCCGCAAGCGCATCAACTTCTGCATGACGCGCCATAAATGGCTCAAAACCCTCTACTTGATATTGCAATATAGCTTGATACCAAGCATTAGCAATCAGTGCAACCATACTACTGACATTTTCCGCTGCTTTATTTTCACGTTCTTTTAATGTTAAAAGTACGGAAGTCCAGTCTGCAACTGGCCGTTGCAATGATTCACTTAAAGCCGTGGCCTGAGATAGGTTTAAACCCATACCCAGAACGATGACATGATGATGAGCTGAAAAACGATCCACTGTGGGCCTGACCGCCTCTACTAACAGTCCAGAAAGCTTAGCACCATCAAATAAAATATCATTAGGCCATTTCATACTCAAACGATGCTGATGCTGCGGCCCCACTAATTGACGTAATTGCTCACAAACCACAATGCCACAAATCGGCGCTAACATCGGCAATTGAATCGCTGGCATATCGACATCAAAAGCACAAGAGAACATTAATGTCGTCTTCTCTAAATCCTTCCACTGACGACCGCCACGTCCCTTACCATGGGTTTGAGTATGCGCCCCCAACAAACTCGGTCGTTGTTGTACTGGATTAACCTGACGCGCACCAGCAATGAGCTGAGTATTTGTAGAATCAATGCTATCAACCCATCGAACCTCAGCAAAACTGGGCAATTCTTGCTTAATATTAGCTGCTAACTGCTCAGCAGGCGGTAAAGTGATTAACGACATAAATGATTTTTCTTTAAAACGAATAAACTAACTAATAGTCTACTTCAAAAAAGGTTGTAAATAATCTAAGGTCCGCTCTGTTGCTCCGCGGTGCTGTGACATCCACTGTTTTGATGAAAGACTCATAAGCTCACGCTCTTGGGGGTTATCGAGTAAATATATCGCTTGCTCAATCGCCTCAGCTACACTTCCAACCCGTAGTGTAGCGCCTACCGTGATTGAGTCCTCAACTGCCTGCTTAAAATTAGCCGTATGTTCGCCAACAATAACAGGCACACCAAGCGCACTCGCCTCAATATTGTTTTGGCCACCGAAATCAGCAAAGCTACCACCAATGATTGCAACATCTGCTAAACCATAATAAAAAAACATCTCGCCGACACTATCCCCCAACAACACTTGGCATTGATTGAGTTCTTCAGCTGAGGGCTGTTCTGAGCGTGTCAAATACGACAGGCCAGAGCTATCTAATAGCTCCCTAACCTCGTCAAAGCGTTGTGGATGTCGTGGTACCAAAACATACAATACTTGCTGAGCGGCACTAGTCGCGCCTTGACTAATTGCCTCGACAAACATCGCCTCCTCACCATCTCGTGTGCTGGCAATCACAACAACCGAACGTTGTAGCTGCTCTTTGAGCGTAAGAGCTTGTGCCAATAGTGGATCAGACACCGTGACATCAAACTTTATATTACCGGCCAACTCAACCTGCTTAAGACCATAAGCCTCCAAACGCGCTTTATCTTCCGCAGTTTGAGCTAGCACCAATCGCAAAGAATCAAAGGCTTTTTTGAGTACTCCCCCCATCCAACGGCTCTGCTTTAGGGCAGAGTCTGAAAAACGAGCGCTAACGACGATCATAGGAATAGACTTGGCCTCGGCTTCAGCTAGTAAATTAGGCCAAATTTCCCTCTCAATAAGAATGCCACATCGCGGTTGCCAGTAATTTAGAAAACCATTGACGGCACTTGGCAAATCATAAGGAATCCAAGCCTGACGCAATTGGCCAGAGACAAGATATGGTTTGAAAAAACTAGCCCCCATCTCTCTGCCCGTCGCAGTCATATGGGTTAATAATACGGGTAAATTTTGCTCTAACAAAGCCTGAATCAATGGCTGAGCGGCACGTGTTTCTCCAAGACTAACTGCATGCACCCATACAGGTCGCTGAAAACTGGCGGAATCCTCTTTAAGCGAGCTTGTGGTGTAATTCCCAAAGCGCTCTGGCGAATGTATTTCCCACACACCACCTGCACGTTTAGCTTTACGCTCCAAGAGCTTCAAAACAATTGGCGAGGTAAGCCGTAGCAAATTAGTATAGATGAAGCGATTCATCAAGGCTCCGGTACTTGAATCACTTGTTCTTGATAGTCATCATCCCTAGACACACCTAAGGCCTGATTCAATTTTAAAATAACAGCATCACGACTTGGTGGCACCCCTCTATCACCTAAGCTTGCAGTCATACCAGCGCCAGTTAACGGCGTACGTACCGGCGTCGAGGCACAATAAATACCAATCGTAGGACGCCCCAAAGCAGCTGATAGATGAGTTAAGCCACTATCTAAGCCAATCATCAAACGTGCAGCTGCTAACTGGTGAGCCACTTCTTTTAGAGGCAGTCCAACTAAAAACTCAACATTAGGATATTTTTTAACTAACTCTGCTGCTCGCTCAGCTTCTTTAGCATTGCCAGCCAATACACGTAATCCTAAACCATGCTCAGTTAATAAGTCTAAGGCAGCATGCCAATCCTCTTCAGGCCAAAGCTTATCGTCTCGACTCGCCGAAGGCATTACGACAGCGTAATTCTGAATTTCTACTCCATCAGTTAAAGCCTGCAGACCAAAATCTGGGGGGCCTTCATAACGATAGTTCAAAGCTAATGCAGCCAACTCACGCTGACGGGTCACCGCCGGTTGCCAAAACTCAACACAATGACGCTTACTATAAAACAAAGAAGCAACACGTTCACGTGCCGACTTCCAGTCAAGACCATGACGTTCACCGATGGTTTGACGCACTACCCATACAGACTTCATTAAGGCCTGCATATCTAACACAATATCGTACTTAGTTTGACGGATTGTTTTTCGGAAGGCAGCACGCTCACGTCTAGCCTCACTACTCCACCATTTCTTACGCCAACGACGATGCGAAATTGGAATTACGCGATTAACTGCTGGATGCCATGAAGGTATCTCTGCAAATGCTTCCTCAACAACCCAATCGATCGTCGCCCCTGGGTAGTGCTTGGCAATATCAGAAATCGCTGGCAACACAAAAACCAAGTCACCTAAAGAGGATGAGCGCACAATTAATATTTTTTTTGTCATATACCCTCCCTACTCTAATAATTTAAGCTTAGCGCTTAATGGCAAATGATCTGAGATTTTACTCCAAGGCCTTCCTTTTAGCACCTCTGTTGCATCAATTTCAAAACCCCGTTGATACATACGGTCCAAGCGAAACCAAGGGAAAGAGGCTGGAAAAGTGCGTGGATTATAATAACGTCGCTCAATAAAAAAAGCTCCCATCAAACGCCTAAAACTAGCTGAACTCATATAACTAGCCAAACGCTCCAAGCGATTTTTAAGCTCCGGATTTTGCCATATTAAATTCATCTCATTAAAGCCTTTTTGGAAGTTAAGCTTAACAGAAGGAAGCTCTGCATCAATACGCTTTTTCTCATCCTCAAAGACCTCTTGTAAATCTAAAATAGACATTAACTCACTACTTAAAAGCTCATTCCAATCATTAAAATCACCCGCAATGATAATCGGCTCGTCGGCTTTAACCATACGATTAATACGCAAAGAAATAGCCTCCGTCTGCCGCTGACGGCTCTGCTTAAAAAGCCCTAAATGCACAACAAAGCAATGGACAATTTTATTATTAACGCAGACTTGCGCGTGCAGCACACCACGCTGCTCCAAACGATGGTCTGAAATATCTTGATTCTCTTGATACACAATCGGATAACGACTTAATAAAGCATTACCATGGTCAGTTCTACGACGAATCGCATTACGCCCATAAACCACATGCATACCTAGCGCATCAGCTAAACGCTCGGGCTGATTATGCAGCACATCCTCTAAATCATTACGTCCCTGCACTTCTTGTAAAAAAATCAAATCAGCATTTTCATGTTGCAAAGCCTCCTTGAGACTAACAAAAGAAGTGCGCATCCCCAAAGGCGCCTTACCCTTGTGAATATTGTATGTTAGAACTTTTAATTGCGTCATAACAATGGAGTCTACATCCGATCAAATAAGGGTTGTTAATTACAAAGAACCAAAAAATACGATTTTGATAATCAGGTTAAAGAAAAAAACAACACCCGTTTCAATAATAGGTGTCGCAACACCCATTATCAACAAAAGCAATAAAATCCAAATACCGTAAGGTTCAATACGCGCTAGCATTCGTTCAACATTATATGGGACTATATTCATTAAAACACGACCACCGTCTAGCGGAGGTATTGGCAATAAATTTAATACCATCAAGACCAGATTAATAACAATCCCTGCTCTACCGACCTCCACAAAGAAGCCATCAACTTGCCCTAACATCATTAAGATTCGTAGCAAAATGGCCCAACCGAAAGCCATAACAAAATTCGCAGCAGGTCCCGCCAAGACCACTAAAACCATATGTTTCCGAGGATTGCGAAGCTCACCTTGATTGACCGGCACCGGTTTAGCCCAACCAAACAGCATTCCACCAATCAAAAGAGTTAAAGCTGGGAAAATAATCGTACCAAAAGGGTCTATATGACGTGCTGGATTTAAACTAACTCGCCCTAAAACATAGGCGGTGTTATCACCAAACATCCTAGCGACATAACCATGTGCCGCCTCATGTAAGGTAATGGCAAATATCACGGGAATCGCATAAACCGTGATCATTCTAATTGTTGCTTCAATATCCATAAAACACTTATTTAACTAACCTGAGAAGGTATTACACGCCTGTAGACTACCTTGTTGCAGACCTACCGTAAACCACTGAACACGCTGCGCTGAGGAACCATGAGTAAATGAATCCGGTACCGCATAGCCCTGAGCATTTTTCTGAATACGATCATCACCGACTGCGGCGGCAGCATTCATCGCATCCCTAATATCACTGTCGTTGATTGTATCACCCTGCTTTTCTAATTCATGAGCCCAAATACCAGCAAAGCAATCTGCTTGTAGCTCGGTCAGCACAGAAATTTGATTGGCTTGACGCTGACTGGCGCGCTGCTGTGCCGCTTGAGTTTGCTCTAAAATGCCCAATACACGCTGAATATGATGACCAACCTCGTGTGCAATCACATAACCTTGGGCAAACTCTCCACGCACTCCCATACGCTTACCAGTATCACGGAAAAACTCTAAATCCAAATAAATCGTTTGATCACTAGGACAATAAAAAGGCCCCATAGTACCCTGACCTAAACCACAGGCTGTACGAGTCGCTTGGTCATATAAGACAAGGCGCGGCTCTCTGTAACCACCGATCTGATTGATTCTAAACTGCTCATTCCAAACATCCTCAGTGGTACCCAATACCTGAGCAACAAACACACCCTCAGCATCGGTTAACTCTCCAGTTGTGCCATGTTGCGACACAATCCCCTGATCGTAGCTCGTAACACCCAGACTACCTAAAAGGTGCAAGGGGTTAACACCAAAAGCTAACCAAGCAACAAGTGCAATGACTATCGTACCAATACTAAGCTTACCACCACTAAATACTGGCATACCACCGCGTCTTGAGGATCCACTTTGACCCCGTCGATCCTCAACATGTCTGCTCCGCCTTCTACCACCAAGCTTCATAAAGTTAATCCCTTACACAACCCTAAACAACTTTATACTATAACTAGTGCATATGCCAGCCATTAGTTACCACAATAGACTGCCCAGTTAAGGAGTTACTCGGGAAAGTTGCTAAAAATAACGCCACAGAACTAACATCCTCAAGCGTAGTAAACTCACCATTGACTGTATTTTTAAGCATCACGTTTTTAACGACATCATCCTCACTAATACCTAACTCCTGCGCCTGCTCAGGAATTTGCTTTTCGACTAGCGGTGTAAGTACAAAACCTGGACAAATCACATTCGAACGCACATTGTGTGCCGCCCCCTCTTTGGCTAACACTCGATTTAGCCCTAAGAGACCATGCTTTGCTGTAACGTAAGGAGACTTTAATACAGAAGCCTCATGAGAATGTGCTGAACCCATATAAATCACAGAACCACCGCGATCATCCTCGTACATATGCTTTAACACAGCCTTTGTCGTTAAAAAAGCACCATCTAAGTGAATAGCCAGCATCTTTTTCCACTGCGAATACTCAAGCTTATCAATCGACTCAATAATTTGAATCCCTGCATTTGATATCAACACATCAACCGCACCAAAATTTTCTACTAAGGCATCAACTCCCTGATTCACCTGCTCTTCATTAGTTACATCCATCTCAATTGCCATCGCACGACCACCTGCCGCCTCAATCTGAGCTACAACCGTTTGCGCACCCGCTAAATTTAAATCAGCGACACCGATAGTAGCACCAGCAGCAGCAAATCTGAGCGCCATATCACGCCCTAAACCGCTACCTGAACCGGTAATTAACGCTATTTGACCATCTAAAGAGTAATTAGCCTTTGTCATCCTGTCATCCTTCATCAACAATTAAGTTATAAAAATAATAGCAATACTATCTAAGTAATGTTCCCAGTGTATTATCAAATCTCAATGTTACATAATAAACTAACTACCTAATATCTTATTTACTTTTTGTTCACAACAAATTAATCAACTACTATGCAAAAAATATTCTTTGTCACCGGAGCCACGGCCGGATTTGGTAAGGCCATTACTGAAAAGTTACTTAGAGAGGGTCATATCGTTATCGGTTGCGGTCGCCGATTCGAACGCCTTGAATCCATGCGTAACGAATTTGGTCATAATTTTTATCCACTTGTTTTTGATATTCAATCAAAAGACGCTATAACCGAGGCTATTAATAGCTTACCCTCAGAGTTAAAAGCCATTGATGTTTTAGTTAATAATGCCGGCTTAGCTAAAGGTCTATCCAAAGCTCATGAAGCAGATCTAAATGACTGGGATCAGATGATCACAACCAATATCACCGGACTCGTTCATGTGACTCGCCATATTTTACCAGGCATGATTGAACGTAACCGTGGCTTAGTCATTAACATTGGTTCCGTTGCCGGCAACTGGCCTTACCCTGGAGGTAATGTCTACGGAGCTACCAAGGCCTTTGTCCGCCAATTCAGCCTTAACTTACGAGCAGATCTTGCTGGTACCAAGATTCGTGTTAGCAATATTGAACCAGGTCTTTGTGGCGATACTGAGTTTTCTAGTGTGCGTTTTAATGGCGACGAAGAAAAGGTTAAGGCAGTCTATGACAAAGTTCAATTTGTTCGACCTGAAGATATTGCTAATATTACCTCATGGATCGCAGCACAACCAGAGCACGTTAACATCAACTCGCTAGAAGTTATGCCTGTGGCACAGTCCTTTGCCGCTCTACAAGTTAGTCGAGGTGTCTAAACTAGGCACTCACTAAAAAACCGCTAGCTCATGCATTAGAACTAGCGGTTTTACTTTATCGTATTGATAAATTACTGCTCTTCGGCCTTTTTACGAAGACGAATATGCAGCTCGCGTAACTGCTTCTCATCGACCTCAGATGGCGCTTGTGTTAATAAACATTGTGCGCGCTGAGTTTTAGGGAATGCAATCACATCACGAATTGAGGCAGCACCAGCCATAATCGTCACTAGACGATCTAAACCAAAGGCTAAACCACCATGTGGAGGCGCACCATAGCGTAGAGCATCAACTAAGAAACCAAACTTAGCTTGAATTTCCTCTTCGCTTAACTTAAGCGCTTTGAATACCTTAGTCTGAATCTCTGAGCGATGGATACGAACTGAACCACCACCAATTTCCCAACCATTTAACACCAAATCGTAGGCTTTAGCATTAGCTTTAGAAGGATCAGACTCTAAATAATCTTCATGACCATCTTTAGGGCTAGTAAATGGATGATGGGCAGCAACATAACGCTGATCTTCTTCGTCATACTCGAACATCGGGAAGTCAACAACCCATAATGGCTGCCAAGAACTCTCGAATAAACCGTTCTCCTTAGCAAAGTCGCTATGACCTAGCTTAACGCGTAAGGCACCGATTGCATCATTAACAACCTTAGCCTTATCAGCACCAAAAAACAGGATATCGCCATCTTGAGCGCCAGTACGCTTAATAATCTCTTCTAATGCCACATCGTGGATGTTTTTAACAATTGGTGACTGTAGTCCATCACGACCCTGAGCTACTTCATTAACCTTAATCCAAGCAAGGCCCTTAGCACCGTAAATTGCCACATACTGAGTGTACTCATCAATCTCCTTACGGGAGAGCGCAGCACCTCCTGGCACTCTTAGCGCTACTACGCGACCATTATCCATATTAGCCGCACCGCTAAAGACCTTAAAGTCAACGTCCTTCATCACATCTGTTAACTCGGTGAACTCCAACTTAACTCGTAAATCAGGCTTATCAGAACCAAAACGAGCCATTGCTTCTGACCAAGGCATTGTTGGGAACGGATTAGGCAGCTCTACACTCAAGACCTCTTTAAAGATATGACGCAGCATCTCTTCAAAAATCTCACGAATTTCCTCTTCATTTAAGAAAGAAAGCTCGCAGTCAATTTGAGTAAATTCAGGCTGACGATCTGCACGTAAGTCCTCGTCACGGAAGCACTTAGTAATCTGATAGTATCGATCGTATCCTGCAACCATTAATAACTGCTTAAAGAGCTGTGGTGATTGTGGTAATGCAAAGAACTCACCGGCATTAACACGAGAAGGCACTAAGTAGTCACGCGCACCTTCAGGTGTACTTTTAGTCAACATCGGCGTTTCGATATCAATGAAACCAAGAGAGTCTAAGAATTTACGAGACTCCATCGCTACACGATAGCGCAACATGAGATTTTTCTGCATAACATCACGCCGCAAATCAATCACGCGGTGAGTCAAGCGGATCGTCTCTGATAAATTATCATCATCCAACTGAAATGGAGGTGTCACGGATGGATTTAATACCTCGATCTCATCACATACAATTTCAATCTCTCCAGACTTAAGGTCTGAATTAACAGTGCCTTCTGGACGATGGCGTACAGTACCAGTCACTCTCAAGCAGAATTCACTGCGAATGCCCTCGGCAATCTTAAACGCAGTTTCATTTTCAGGATTACAAACAACCTGCGCCAAACCCTCACGGTCACGCAAGTCAATAAAAATCACGCCACCGTGGTCACGTCGACGATGAACCCAACCGAATAAAGTAACTGTTTGATCTAATTGTTCCAGACAGACCTGACCTGTATAGCAGCTGCGCTTCATATTTACTCCAAACTCGCTTAATAGCATTTTTATTAGTTTAATACTAAAATTTAAAACTTTTTGAATTGATTCAGTAACTCTTAGTCTTCCGTTGAAGCACCATCTGATGAAGACTTGCCACCACCACGGAAATCTGTCACATACCAACCGCTGCCTTTAAGCTCAAAACCAGCAGCAGTCACCTGCTTAACCATCGTATCCTGATCGCAGGATTCACAGTGCTTTAATGGCACATCAGACATTTTTTGCAGTAGCTCTTTTTCTAAACCGCAACTCTCGCAACGATAAACATAAATTGGCACAATAAACTCTCTAGCAGCAATCGCCGAACAATAAGATACAAAAAGGGATATAAAGGGCTATATTTTAGCCCTTTTTTTCCTTAGATGTAACGCTTTAGAAGCTAGCTTTACAATAAGACAAATGCTGCTGCTGCTATTAAGGTTGGGCCTAAGGCAGCTAATAATAAATATTGCGCTGCAATCGCTTGGTTCGGAAAAGCACCCCGCAACAAAGAGAAACCAGCAGGGTTCGGTGCATTAGCAATTACAGTCAAACCACCACCAGTAACCGCACCTGCCACTAACATATAGCGCCACTCAGGCGTTGTCCCTTCAACCAAAGAACCTAAATAAGTTAGTGCCGCATTATCAGTAATAGCGGTTAGCGCTGTAGAACCTATAAATAGAACCATTGGTTCTAAACCTGCTAATAAGCTTTGCAGCCACCATTGCTGCATACCGCCTAAAATCAATAAACCAGCAAGGAAGAAACCTACCATCAAACCCTCTTTGATTAAGAGCGGGTTTTGATAACGATTGTAAGCAGTACAATAACCGATAAATAGCATCAACAAGCCCATAAAGATATGTGGGTGATGAGCAAAGAAAACAACGCCAAATAAGAATAAGCAGTGAACAAAAATCACGGCACCAGGGACCTTTTCTGCCCGCTCAGCAACTCCACCACGCTCAATGCGAGTTTCTTTGCGAATAGGTACTCTAGCCGTACGGATAATCTCACGACGACATACAAAAGTCACTACAGCAGCATTGATAAATACAGCAATAGCAGCCTTCCAACCAAAGGTCGTCATCATAAACATAGTATCCCAACCAAAGGTCTTGGCAACAATTAATACCGGTGGGGCTGCAAAAGCAGTCAAGGTACCTCCGATAGAAATATTAACAAACAATACCCCTAGCGCCATATATTTGTATTTAACACTCTGTGCCCGACTAAAATAGCCCTCTCTTAGCATTAATGCTGCTAGAGTCATCGCTGCAGGTTCAGTAATTAATGATCCAGCTAATGGCACTAAACTCAGAGTAATAAAGAACTGGGCAACTTCCGTTTGAAAAGGTAATACTCTTGCTAGGTAGCTGACAATACGTTGTACTAAATCCAGAATAGGTCGACTGGCTGCGATCACCATAATGGCAAAAACGAATAGTGGCTCAGTAAAGTTTCGACTGTCCATATACTCAACAGCAGAACTGAGACCGCCGCTAGTCGCCATAAAGACCAAAAAGATCGTAGCCCACAAACCGAAGACTCCCTCAACCTCAGCTAGCAGGTGCCAAAGTCCCTGATGAGGCCCTGGTCTGTCTGCTATTTTGGCAAAAATTGGTACTGAAAATGTGTGAATAATTGCTAAACCAAATAATATGGTTGCAAGTAACTCAGTTGGCGTGGGCATGCTATAGCCTCCAAAATAAAAGCCGCAAATTTTTCAATCTGAAATTATTTATATCAATAAAGGATCGATTTTAAACCAGATTGAAAAACTTCGCAGCTTGATGGCTGTAATAGATATTACTACTGCATTAAAAAACTTTAAGAGGTTTTAAATCAGCGTACTCTACTAAATGGGCTAACTCAGTCGATATCTCATAACCCACGATAGCTGTTCCTGTGAGCGAATAAGCTGCCACCTTTTCACCAACGCAAGTAGGCCGTGTATCGGTTGTCGTATTCAGACTGCATCCCTCAAAGAAAAAGAAAGGAAGTGCATCCTCTAGACTTTGCAAATAAAGTGCATCACCATTACGCTCTCGCCGACCCCGTGCGATCACAGGGAATCCAAACTCTCCGCTACGTCTAAAAAGCTTTTTGAAAGGATAAAACCTATCGCCCGAACGATGCACTAAAACGAATCGCTTATCGATATGATCTTTTCTACTCATTATCTACTACCTCACAGCACCAACACTTGGCACTCTAAAACATTTAAAACAAAGTACAGGAGCTCATATCAATAATCCTTAAATGTCTCATACATATATTGAAATATATTGGAAGAAATGATTATTACTTAACATATAAAACAAAGCAATCATACTTTATGTGTATGTACTTTTGGGTATTGAATAAAGCAAAGCAACATAGCAAAATCACCTAAGCTAATAGAGAGAAAGGAAAGAAAATGTCTAAAAAATGCATAATACTAGGTTATGAGGGCGAGCTAATTCTAAAAAAAGAAATACTAGAGCATTTAAAAGCAGAACCTGGTGATCAGTTGATATATAAACTGATTCCCGGTAATAGGCTAATACTAGAATCTAGTATTAGTTCACAAAAAGTCAGCAGAAAAGAAATTACATCAACGGGGCATTTTAAATTGACTGATTTAAAAAGCATGGAAATAAAGAAATATAGCATCTCGGCTAAACTTAACAGACAGCATACGCTGCATTAATCGTTAAGCTGCCTTATACGATCAGTTAAAAGCTCTGCACTAATTTCACCGACATGCATGGCTTTTAAACTGTTCTTATTAAAGAATAATGTAACCGGTGTACCAAGCGTCTGATAGTAGTCAGAAACCTCATAGCGAGAATCCATTAATACCTTATTAGCTATAGATGACAGAGACTCTTCATTTAAATACTCTAAGACTAGCTGCTCAGACTCACCTTGGTTAATAAAATAAAACTGTATATCCGGATAGTCACTCACCGCCTGTTCTAAAACCGGCATTTCTCGCCGACAAGGTCCACACCAAGTCGCCCATAAATTAATTACTAATAACTCATCAGCATATAATGCTAAGTTAACGTAATTATTATCTTCTAGAGATGTCAATTGAATATCCGGCAAATCTTGAACATTAGGTTTAGCAGTTAGAGTAAAAACCAAAAAAATCACGATAGAGCTTATAGCAAGTACCCCTAAGGCGATCAAGCGATGTAACCAGGTTGTTAAAAGGAGTACTGTAAAAACAGCTGCAACGATAGCCCAGCTAAGCTCAAAACCACCTTGCCATATATATAAGATACGCAACGGATTATGCTGATACGTATCCCAATGCTTAAACACAAATCCTATACGTGCGGCAACGAAAGCAGCCACAGATACTAGACCAGTCCATGTATCGAAACGTGGATGAATGAATGTCTTTAAGAGGCGACCAATCACCATAAGGACAATTAGCCCAACTAGAAAGGAAAATACAGCCGGCGGCAAAAGAAACGGACCTATAACCATTGAGTCTTTTTAAATATTGATAGTGACTGAGAACTTATATATCAATTACACTAGAATTTTGATCTGGTATGGATTTTTGGACACTAAAAAATCAAATAAAAACAGCTAATTTGCTGCCACTAACTGGTCGTAATAACGACATCTAAATGCAATCGGTGTCTTATTCTTTAAAACGGAACTAGGACGTTGATGTTTATAAAACTCTATGTAACGTTCAATCACTTGATTCTGTGCCAAGAAACTTGGCGTTGCATGTATTTAGAATGCAGGATTCCTTAAACCTTCCACCTTTAAGGTGCCGTTAAAACTTTCCATCGGTGCATTATCACGGCAACTACCAATACGTGACAAGCTCTGTCGGATACCCATTTACTTTAACTCATCCCTAAACACATATAAGGTATACATACTACCATGGTCACTGTTTAAGATGACACCTATCCAAACCTCTTTAAAGCTCAACACCCTGAGTGTATTGAGTGCAAGCTTTACGTCTTGTTGCTTCGAGTAGACCCAAGAAACCACTGAACGGTCAAACAAGTCCAAGATTATCGAAAGATAACCCCAATGGCACTCTTAGTGATCATAGTAACGCACATAGATTACATCCGTTAAGAAACGCTCACCTGGTTGCTCCGTATAGAATTGGTGCTTCAGTATATTGCCCGGTAAACCACTTGGTTTGCCACCTCGATAGCCATTACCAGGACGACGTAGCTGCCGGATGCGTGCTGGTAAATCAAACTGTCGCATCAAACGCCCCAATTGACTCTCGCCTAGTTTAAGACATGTTGTGTACTCTAAGGTCTGACCCATGCGCCGGTGATTAAAAGTAAAAAACGTTTTATTATGCACCTGTCGAATTAATTCAGCTTTGAACTCATCGTCTCGCGCAGTAGCCGTCTTGTATTACGCATGATAGTAGGTACTTCGAGCTATCCTTAAGAATCGGCAGGCTTTAGTGATGCGATTACCTCATTCAACTGATCGAGATATCACTGCAAATATTTTTTTGAGCTTATCGAAATCTTGCATAACTTCTTCAAATAACCACTCGTAAGTCACAAGTATTTCTTCAATATTGCGTTTTAATTCGTCTTGAATCTTAGCGGAATCAATTCATTCACTAACCATCATATGGATGTGGGCTTGCATGTCATTCATTTCACTCTCGGGGGGCATCTGGCCCAAAACGTGTCCACTGCTGTCACTTTAAGGGTAGTTAAACAAAGGGGCTCTGCTTAAGGTAAGTCTGAATCTCTCGATAGACATCAGAAGGTCTAACGCCATGCGCTTAAGCAACATCGCTATAGCCAATCGGATAATGTGTTATCCAATCACTAACCGCTGCAAGCACTTGTGGTTTATAACTCATCACATGACGTTCACTGATCCAGGCAAAGTCACCTTTATTTAAAAAGCCAATTGCAACAGCCCTAACAGATACACCAAGTTCCCGAGCAATTCGTTTTAACGGATGAAAATGAAAAAGCCTTTCGCAGGCGACTTGTTTGATTGATACCCATAGCGCTCTATTTTCCAGGCATAAAAAAACCTCTGTGAATATATTTCACAGAGGTTTTTATGTAATTTGCCTGACGATGACCTACTT
>CANROD010000012.1 GCA_947632105.1 uncultured Oligella sp.
CGTTTACGCCCAGTTCATACAAACCTCGTGATTTTTGGTTTTGGTGGTAGTGCATTGTTTGCAACTTCGTATTACGTAGTCCAGCGGACCTGTCACACAACACTGTTTGCGCCTAAGTTAGCGGCATTTACTTTTTGGGCCTGGACGTTTATTTGGGTCGCTGCTGCAGTATCTTTTTCAATGGGCTATACCTCGACTAAAGAGTATGCTGAAACAGAATGGATTTTAGATATTTTAATTACCATTGTGTGGGTGAGCTATGCCGTTGTATTCTTTGGGACTATTGCTAAACGTCGTACTAAACATATTTATGTAGCAAACTGGTTCTATGGTGCATATATCATTACCATTGCAATGTTACACATTATTAATAATCTTGAGGTGCCGTGGAGTTTAGCTAAGTCATACTCATATTATGCAGGTGTTCAAGATGCTATGGCTCAGTGGTGGTATGGCCATAACGCTGTAGGCTTCTTCTTGACGACTAGCTTCTTAGGTATGATGTACTATTTTGTACCAAAGCAAGCAGAGCGCCCAATTTATTCATATCGTTTATCAATTGTTCACTTCTGGGCATTAATCTTCACCTATATGTGGGCTGGTCCTCACCACTTGCTTTACACTTCATTACCTGATTGGACTCAGAGTTTGGGTATGTTGTTCTCCTTAATCTTATTGGCACCGTCTTGGGGGGGGATGATTAACGGCATTATGACGTTATCGGGTGCATGGCATAGACTTAGAACAGACCCTATCTTAAAATTCTTGGTTGTTTCATTATCTTTCTATGGTATGTCGACCTTTGAGGGTTCAATGATGGCAATCCGTACAGTGAACGCTTTATCACACTATACAGAGTGGACCGTTGCTCATGTGCACTCAGGTGCTTTAGGCTGGGTTGCTATGATTTCTTTTGGCGCCTTATACTATATGATTCCGCGCTTATGGGGTCGTGAGGGTATGTATAAAAAATCATTAGTCGAGTTGCACTTTTGGTTAGCTACTATTGGTATTGTTTTATACATTGCCTCTATGTGGATTGCAGGTGTAATGGAAGGCTTAATGTGGCGTTCTATAGAAACTGACGGTACCCTAACTTATAGTTTCGTTCAGGCTTTAGCTTCTAAGAAAATCTTATTAATTATGCGAGCTACTGGTGGTGGTTTAATTTTGACTGGTGTCTTGATTATGCTCTTTAATACCTTAGCTACTATTCGCGGTCGTGTTGGTGTTAATCCTCTGGTTCCGGCGCCATCCTATGGTAAAACAGCATCTGCTCCAATTGCAGAGCCTTCTAATGCATAATTTGAAGATAAAAGGGGTTTAAAAATGTCTGATGATAAAAAAGTAAAGTTTTTCTCTCATGGAATGCTTGAGAGAAACCTACCGATGCTGATAACTTGTACTTTTATTACGGTAGCTATTTCTGGATTGGTGCAAATTATTCCGTTGTTTTACCAGCACTCAACAACGCAGCCTTCACCTGGTGTAAAACCACATCAACCGCTGGAATTGATTGGTCGTGATATTTATATCAAAGAAGGATGTGTTGGTTGTCATAGTCAGCAGATTCGTTTATTGAGTTCTGATGTGCAGCGTTATGGTCCTTATTCTGAAGCAGGTGAATCCGTGTACGACTATCCTCATTTATGGGGCTCTCGTCGTATGGGGCCTGATTTAGCTCGTGTGGGCGGCCGCTATTCGGATGAGTGGCATCGTGTCCACTTGCGTAACCCACGTGATGTGGTAGCTGAATCGAACATGCCTGCTTACACTTGGTTGCAAGGCAAAAGTGTAGAACATTATGATATACAGGCTCGCATGCATGCACTCAACTGGTTGGGTAATCATCATGACGGTACACCTATGTATAGCGAAGAGGAGATCGCTAATGCGCCAAATCTGTTAGTCGGTAAGACTGAGGAAGATGCGGTTGTGGCATATCTTCAGAGCTTGGGTGTTGGTTACATGAATGCATGGCGTCAGCGTGAGGCTGCTGTTGAAGCACAGTAAATAAAAAGTTAAAAGGGGTTAAGCAAATGTGGGGCACACTTAATGGCATCGCAACTATTATCGCCATAGTAGTTTTTTTTGGGATAGTTTGGTGGGCTTTTTCTAAGCATCGCCGCAAAGATAATGAAGAAGCGGCTTTACTACCGTTTAGCCTTGAAGATGAAGTAAATTTAAGCGCTGATGAAAAGCGTAAGGACAAGGATCATGAGTGATTTTGTTAATAGTGGCTGGAGTGCTTGGGTCACAGTCATTTCAATCTTAGGGGTAGTTTTTGTACTGTGGCTTTTATGGACACAACGTTCTTGGCTTGGTCGAAAAACTGTTATTACTGAAGACACAGGGCATGAGTGGGATGGTATTAGAGAGTTAAATCATCCACTGCCTCGTTGGTGGATTGTTATGTATCTCGGCCTGTGTGTTATTGGTGTTGCCGTTATGCTCCTATATCCTGCACTAGGTGGCTGGAACGGTTTAAAAGGCTGGAGCTCCGCTGAGCAGGTAGTTCAAGAGCAGCAACAACTTCGAGAGGCTATTGCCCCTGTGTATGCTCGTTTTGAAGGTAAGACAGTCGAGGAGCTTGCAAAAGATCCTGAAGCTCGTCTAATTGGGGAGCGATTATTCTTAAATACATGTGCGCAGTGCCATGGATCTGATGCTAGAGGTTCGACCGACTTTCCTAACTTAACGGACAATGATTGGTTAGGTGGCGATACGCCAGAGTATATCCATAATGTAATTACTAATGGTCGTGTTGGTATCATGGCTCCTTTAGGTGCTGCTTTAGGTGCTAATGCAGCTGAGCAAAATGCTAATGCTAATGCTATTGCGCATTATGTTCGCTCCTTATCGGGATTGAGTGCAGATGCAACTCTTATTGCTAAAGGTCAGCAACAGTTTGGTACAGTTTGCGTAGCCTGTCATGGTGTTGATGCAAAGGGTAACCATGCATTAGGAGCGCCTAATCTAACAGATGATATTTGGCTAGGAAGTTCATCTCATGAGGCTATCGTTAGAACAATCAATGAAGGTCGTATGAATATTATGCCACCACAAAAGGACTACTTAACGCCTGAGCAAGTTGATGTTTTAACTGCCTATATTTGGAGCATAGCCAATATTGGAGATTAAAATTTTTTAGTTAATCTAATAGTAACTCGTACACTTTTTTCTTAAATTAAGGTATTGGTTTTTTATGAGACTGCAATTTTAATCAACAGCCCAATTGTCCACTAGGAGAGTTGGGCTGTTATAATATGTAGCGTAGATATATAATTTAGAGTGGTAAATTATGACTGACGAAAATTCAAAAAATATTCCTGATAGTGCTCAGGAAGTACCCGAATGGCAGCCGCAACAAGCTGAAAATAAGACATCTTCAAGGGCTAAGGCTAAGCCGAAGACGACAGCAGCGGGTCATATCCCAACTAGTCTTGATGAAAATGAAGTTGAGTTTGTTGACTTGACACAAAAAATTTATATGCGTTCGGTCAAGGGTCGATTTAATAATTGGCGTATAACTATGATTTGGTTTACGCAAATTATTTTTTATACTCTACCATGGTTCAATTGGGATGGTCGCCAGATTGTTCTTTTTGACTTATTTGAGCGTAAGTTTTATATATTTGGTCTGGTTCTTTGGCCTCAGGATGTCTTTTACCTAGCAATTATTTTGATTGTCTCTGCTTATGGTCTTTTCTTGTTTACTGCGATAGCGGGGCGATTATTCTGTGGTTACGCCTGTCCGCAGACGGTTTATACCGAAATCTTTATGCATATAGAAAAGTGGGTTGAGGGTGACCGCATGCAGCGTATGCGTCTAGACGAGGAGCCAATGAGTGTTCGTAAGTTTAGAATCAAGTTGACTAAACATTTTTTATGGATTTTAGTTGGGTTTTGGACTGGTTTCACTTTTGTAGCCTATTTCACACCAATTAGAGATTTATTTTCAAGTTTTATACATTTTGATTTAAGTTTCTGGGAGTGGTTTTGGATATTCCTCTATGGCGGTTTCTGTTGGATGGCTGCTGGATTTCTGCGTGAAAATGTCTGTCGTTATATGTGTCCTTATGCACGTTTCCAGAGTGTCATGGTGGATGCTGATACGATGATTGTTACTTATGATCAAAAGCGTGGTGAGCCTCGCGGTAAACGCTCTAAAAAAGCAAATCTGGAGGATCTAGGGCTAGGAGATTGTATTGACTGTACGCTCTGTGTTCAGGTTTGTCCCACAGGCATTGATATTCGTAATGGCTTGCAGTATATGTGTATTGGTTGCGGGGCTTGTATTGATGCCTGTGATGATGTGATGGACAAGATGAACTATCCACGAGGCTTAATTCGTTATACCTCAGAAAATAGTATGTCGATGGGACTAAGCAAAAAAGAAGAACGCAAGCGTTTATTTAAACCACGCACTTTAGTATACTTAACTCTTCTAGTTATTTTTATTACTGGTATCATTTCTTCTCTTGCTTTACGGAATGAATTACGTTTTGATGTGGTGCGCGATCGTAACTCTTTAGGTCGTGAGGTGCCTGGTGGCTATTACGAAAATGTTTATCGTGTCTTACTGGTTAATATGACATCTGAACCTCGTGAGTTTGCTATTGATGCGGAGGCTAACGGATTGAGTTCGCTAGATGTAAATCTTGAAAATTCGGGTTCAAATATTATTA
The DNA here is from genome assembly GCA_947632105.1 of uncultured Oligella sp. Taxonomy (GTDB): domain Bacteria; phylum Pseudomonadota; class Gammaproteobacteria; order Burkholderiales; family Burkholderiaceae_B; genus Oligella. The sequence continues at coordinate 4,689 of CANROD010000012.1, forward strand.
CAGTATCACCGAGAACGAATCAATGGCTTCCGGTTGTTGTACGTACACCCGTGGAGGGTAGTGAGGTCGGTCGTTATGATATGGACTTCTATGTCCGTAGTATTGACGAAGGCAAAGACTTAATGATTGATAAGTCGAGCAGTTTCTTCATACCAAAATAGTTAAGGTGGTTTTTTATATGTCTTCAAATGAAGTGATTCAATCAGGTGCTACAGAGCAGGGCATCAGCAAACCATGGTATAGACATCGGTGGCCATGGATATTGATGGCTGGCCCGGCTATTGTTATTGTTGCTTGTATTATTACTATTTATCTAGCTTTTACTCAGCATAGAGATACACCATTAGTGAATAAACAAAACCGACAAGGATTGATGACAACACGGGGCGGCGATGCTATAGAACAGTCAAGTTTTAAGCCACCAGTGGATAGGCCTATTCCCGAGCATTTGCGGGAGCAGTTCAATAGTCCCAAGAAGTAATCAAAAAGGCCTTTTAGTAAAAAACTAAAAGGCCTTTTTGATATAAGAAAGCTAGTTAGCTTTCAACTCTTTTGACAATAGCTTGCAGGGCGTTGCGGTCAAGGATTTTTATTTCTCTTTGCTGAACTTCAATTAGCCCTTCGCGTGAAAAACGTGAGAGTAGTCGGCTGACTGTTTCTAATGTAAGGCCTAGGTAAATACCAATTTCTTCACGGGTCATGCGGAGAACAAACTCCGTTGAAGAGTAACCTAACAGAACTAGTCGATCAACCATGTTGAGGATGAAAGCGGCAACGCGTTGTTCAGACTTTAGAGAACCTAGTGTCAGAGCCATGCGGTGAGAGCGATTAATCTCATTGCCCATAAGGTGGCGTAATTGGCCATGTAGTGCAGGGATAGATTTTGAAAGACGATCTAGATCATCTAGTTTAATAACACATACCTCGCTGTCCTCCAAGGCAACAGCAGAAGAGGAGTGTGTTTGCGTAGCAATGCCGTCTAAACCAATAAGTTCGCCGGGAAGTGCAAAACCGGTGATTTGAATGTGTCCATCCTCACTCTCTAGCTGGGTTTTCATGGAACCTGAGCGTACGCTATAGATTGCGCTAAAAGGGGAGCCTGCGGTAAAGAGTGGTTGGTTTTTTGAGATACGAACCCGTTCTTTGACTAGCTCGGTGAGCTTGTCAGTCTCTTGATCGGTTAGGCCTGCTGGCATACAGAGATGGTTACTCATGCATTGACTGCAATGCACAGACTTATCATCAAGAATAATTGTTTTTGACATAATCTCACCCTTTCTAAAACTAGCGTTCACTAGTTTGATATAGCACATTGTTATTTTAGCAAAGTATTATGTTTTTTGATGTAAATCAAGGAATATTTTTTGATTTGCGCTTATGAGATTAGTCATAAAGACCAGTATTGTAATAAAAGATAGAAGATTATACAGTATTATTTATGAAAAAGTGACAAAAATTATTTTTTCTTAAAATAGTAGCTCTTTTTCAAGAACAACATAAACTAGTGCCACAAAGCGGATCATTTGTTAAGCTACTTTCAGAGCTCTTAGGAGTCCAAGTGTTTGTAGGGTCTTGACTAAAGTCGTTATAAGTTGGTTCTGAGGTATTTGGTGGCTGGTATGGTTTAGTGTCAGTGATACTGCCTAAATCACTACTAGCACCTTGGTTAGGGGAGTGATTACTAGTATTGTGGGTGCACCATAGGCCTGAGCAAGGGCTGTCAGTTAGAGAGGATGTGGATGAACTACTGAGTATTTTATCACTTATGCTGATTTGCTCATTGTAGACTACTTTGGATGAAGGATCGTTAGGCCACAAAACAGGATGTGACTGCATGGCTATATGAGCGCTTAACTCTAGTGGGAGATAACCGTTGCTGTAGTATCTTTGCTTAAGTTTGGAGTTAGTCGAATCACTTAGCTGTCTTATTAGACTACTCACACCAGGTATTAGCGGCTTGTAGGGATAAATAAGAGTAATGCTCAGGATATTTGCTTCATAGATTGTAGCCTGGGAATGCAAGCCAAGTGGTTTTTCTTGATGTTGCTCAAGCTGATAATTATTATTAATAGCAGTAAAGCCACTCCTTTTCGCAATCTCTAGTTCATCCTGCTGAAAATCTTGGAAGTGCTTTGCATTTGGTGATGAGATACTGATACGCCACGGGGGCATAGCAGTTTTTTTGCTGACGCTTTCCAAATATGCATTGCGTCTTGCTTCGGTGGTTGCATAAAGGCCAGCAGGAGCAAAGAGTGGTTTAAGAGCTTCCTCAAAAGCCTTAATGAATTGTTTGGGTTCAGCGTGACTGACTGAAGCCGCTCGTTGTGCCTCATGTAACGCAAAGCGTATATGCTGCTTGTGTATGTACCAGCGAGTAGTTTCAGTAGCACCTAAGCCTAGTAGTAGTATGGGTAATGCACTGATCAGGAACTCAATGATTGCACTACCACGTTGTGAGTATAAGGAGGGTGAGTGAGTCTGTATTTTTTTCATGTAAATAGTATGCTGCTCACAGAATCTCTGAGCAATACACAAAAATACAGATAAAACACCGAAAAAACCGAATTTCTACGATTCGGTTTTTGTTTTTAATGTTCAGAAGAGCTTTTTTGGATGCTTAGCTTGTCTTTATCAATAAATAGCTGGGCGCATTCGATAGCATCAAAATTATATGGCTTGCCGCAATAGTCACAGCTCACATCAATTTCATTACGCTCCTCAAGGATAGATTCAATTTCTGTAATACCAAGCATACGGAGCATCTCAGAAACACGGTCGCGATTACAACTACAGTACCACTGAATAGGATGATCTTCTTCAGTTTTGAGGAGTTGCTCTTCCCAGAATAGACGGTGTATTAACTCATCTTCGGTCAGCTCGAGTTGTTCATCTCGATTCACGGTTTGAATAAAGTGTCCCGCTTTTTCCCAATTTTCTGTTGCTTTTTCTTTGTCAATATTGATTCCACCTGTGACAGCTAGACGCTGTAATAAGATGCCGGTAGCTTTTTTATTGTCGGCAGCAAGGCGAATATAGGTTTCTAATTGCTCAGAACTACGCATATAGTTTTCTAATACCTCAGCAACGCTATTGCCCTCAAGAGCGACAATGCCTTGATATGCTTGCTGGCCTTCTTGGCGATCCTTAAGATCTAAAATCACCATAAAATGACCACTACGATTAGGATTGACCAGGTCTTGGAAAGTGCTATTTTCTTTAATAGCAAACTCTTGACGAAGCTTTACAGTGGCACGAACGCGAAGTTCAGAGTCACACTCTACAACGAGTAGGGCAATAGGTCCATCACCTTGTATTTGTAAAATTAAGCTTCCGTCAAATTTAATATTTGAGGCAAGTAATACTGAGGCAGCACAAAGTTCGCCTAAGAGATTTTCTATCACTTTAGGGTACTGTTGATGTACACGGCCATCAAGCCAAGTTTGACTTAAATTGGCACTTTGGATGCGGATGCTGCGATCAGCAAATAGGTACTTTTTTAATGTATCGATCATGGGATTGTGCTTATGCCTAGATGTTTAGAGTCTTAGAGAAATAATGAGTTGACCTAACGGGCCAAAAGCACTATATCTGTCCTATAGTGTTTTTTTCAAGTAAAGAAGACAGGAGCTCGTTAAGGGTCTATGCGTTTTAACTTCTCGCGGTAAGTTTGACCTTGTTTGACGTAGTGCCGAGTACCTTCGTGGCTACGCTGAAGATCTTCTACCGTTGCTTCACGTAAAATTTTAGCGACACCGACGACAACAGAATGATCAGGAATAACTTTACCTTCAGGGATAAGGGCGCCTGCACCAATAATGCAGTTTTTACCAATCACTGCATTATTTAAAATAGTAGCACTCATGCCAATTAAGCTTCCATCTCCGATGGTACAGCCATGCAGCATAACCTTATGGCCTACAGTGACATTTTTGCCAATGTAAAGAGGTGTGCCTTTGTCTATATGAAGTACGGATCCCTCTTGTATGTTGCTGTTTTCATCAATCGTAATAGTGTCATTATCAGCTCGTATAATGACACCGGGCCAAATGCTGACATTTGCTTTTAAGGTGACCTGCCCGATCAGAGTAGCTCCATCAAATACGAAAGCGCTAGGATCGATGTCTGGGCTAAGCTCAGCTAATTGATAAATTGCCATACCATCTCCAATGATTGTTAGTAATTAAACATAGAAGCTGAATCATTAAACACGGAAAATATAGCCTTCATCGTCTTGATAAGCAGCGATGCCAGTACTATACCAACCATCTATTGTTTCAATTTCATGAATTTGAGCTTGTTGCCAATAGTGAGTAGCAAGGCTAGGATCGTCATGGCCATGATAATCAATCGCAGCTACTGCTAATAGACCCTTAGTGCCATTGCATACAGGCATACCCTCATTATCAATGATGCTATAACGACGTCCCGGAAAAATGTGTCCCATGCTGTCTGTACGATCTGGCCACTTTTGCGCGCTATCACCAACTAGGTAAATAAAAGCGATATCGGAGTAGACGCCATTGAGGGAGGTATTGAAGCGATCCTTTACCCACTCTTTTAGTTCGGTGGTTTTTTCATGATCCGGAATTGCAATGCAGCGAATTGATAAGTCGTAATCAGGTAGTGATTCGTTATAGCCGCGAATACGCTCCAACTCATCAGCAGTCGTTAAGACGTTGCTAACTTGGTAATGTTCTAACAAAGTAAAAAGTCGTGGGATAGTACGACCAGCAGGGCAACCAACAATAGAATGACCAAAATATAAGGCTGGCAATAATGCGTTAATTAAACCAAGACCGCTATTCCAATTATAGGAGGACCAGAAAATGTCATTTTTTCTGGGAAACCAGTCTTGCGATGCAACGAAGCCTGGCAATGCTCCGATTAAACTGCGGTGCGTCAGGATAGTTGCTTTTAAGTCCGGATCAAAAGGAATGTCATTTTTAATTTTTCGATCTAATGGTTCAGTACTTGGCTCTGGTTGCGGGTATACCATGATGGCAGGACTATCCGAGGTAGTATTGACCGTTGTAAACTGACTTGGCTGGCGGGCTAGTAACGTTTCCAGTGCAATCATGCGATCATCTTGTGTATCGACACCGATGATTTGCTTAACCAATGTTTGATTATCAAGTGAAGCCATAAATGGCGCTAAGGTGTGCTTATCAATGATGGCTATTTTAGCTTGGCTATCAATTACTCGAGGAGCGTACTGATAGCTACTGAGGCCAGCAGTTAGTGGCACGACAATAGCACCGACAGTGAGAGCGGCGAGAGTGCACACCGCACTATCAGCAGAGTGTTGCAGTGAAATAATAATGCGGTCTTGGGGTTGGACACCCATGCGTACTAGGCCGTTAGCTAGTTTGTTTACTCGCTCAGAGAGTTGACGGTATGAGTACATCGTCAGCTGACCTACTTGGTCCTCAAAGAAAATAGCGGCTTGTTGATGTACTTCTTGAGGGTTAGAAGCCCAGCGGTGGCAACAGTAATCAGCAATATTAAAATGCTCTGGCACCAACCATCGATAAGACTGGTATAGGTCTTGGTATTGATCAGTCATAGTATAAGATGTGATGTAGTTATTGTGAAGTGCCTACAAAATTGTAATATTTCGGCTAGATTGTCCTGATTTTAACATTTTTGGAATATTAATCTAGTCCCTATTTTTTCAAATTAATTAGCTCAGTGCCAACAAGTGTATCGTGAAGCATTTGATGGTCAGTCCTAAAGAAAGTGGGGACTAGGTTTAAAAATGGGCAAAAGATGATAAATATATTGATTGACATCCAACCAACAGCTTGAGCGATTGCGTAGACAATAAATGCCCCAAACAATGGCAGAATCCACATCAATAGGTAACGGATGATAAGTTGTTGCCAACTTAGGCGAGAGCCATCTTTACTGTGTAAAACGATGTCCCAGGTTTTCATCGGTAGGGTCTGACCTTTTTTACGCCAGCAAGTAATAAAGTATAAGCCAACCAGTACGAAAAGCACGGCTTGACGCTGCCACATGAGGTTATCTGCCTCATGACTTTGGGTTAGAGTGTCAAAAATATAGGCACCAGTGAAGGTTAGTCCAAACAGTAGCACGCCTTCATACATCATGCTTGCAAATAGTTTTAAACGCTTAGGATAGCCTAGTTCTCGGGTATCTGACATAATATTTATAGATTCTTTTTTAGTCATTCAATAGCTGAATTTTATTGATCACGGAAGCTGTCACGCACCATATCAAATATAAACATGCGTGTTTCTAAATTACCGTTATAGAGTGGGACACGGCGTTGTGCTTTTAAACGTAATTTTTTAGGTAATTCGAGGTCGCTCGTAATAATATTTACACGCCACCCGTCAAACTCTTTTTTCAGTAGACCCGATAAAGGGTGCCAAATATCATCTTGACCACTATCTAAACGTTCACCATAAGGTGGATTAGTGATGATGATGCCGTTGTCAGCAGGAGCTTCGATATTGAGTACATTTTTAACCTCAAACTTAATACTGCTTGGGTTGAGGTTGGCTCTTTCCATATTAGCTTGAGCCGCTTGAATCGCTTGAACAGAGATATCAGAACCAACTAGCAATGTTTCTAACCCTGGTTTAATGTTGGCAAAGGCTTCATCTCTTAAGTCGTGCCAAAGCTGTTTTTGATGGTTTCTCAGTCGCATAAACTGGAATGGGCGATGCAGTCCAGGAGGAACGTTTTGTGCCCACCAAGCAGCTTCAATCAGAATCGTACCACTACCACAAAATGGATCTAATAGTGTTTGCCCAGGTTGCCAACCAGCGAGCGCTAGCATACCAGCGGCTAAGTTTTCACGTAGCGGAGCAGAGCCTTTGTCTAAACGCCAACCGCGTTTAAACAAGGACTCACCGGAGGTGTCTAGATAAAGCGTCGCTTGATCACGATAAAGGAACATATGGACTTTGGCGTCTGGTCGTACTGTATCAATTGAAGGACGTTCGCCTTCGATGTCACGTATACGATCAACAATACCGTCTTTAGCTTTTAAATTACAGAAGTGTAAACTCTGCATCGGACTTCTGATGGCTGAGGTATCAACTCGTAAGGTATGCTCAGGGCCAAAGTAGTTTTCCCACGGTGTTGCGAGTGATAGTTGGTAAATATCGTCTTCGCTGTGAATTTCGGCTTGAGCTACTTGAAGTAAAATACGGGTGGCTAGACGGCTATATAAGTTTGCCTTCATTACACCTAACATATCAGTCTTGAAATAAACTCCTGAGCGACTGCTCTCTACGTCCGAAAAGCCTAAATGCTTTAATTCACCAGCTAAAACGTCTTCCAAGCCTTGTGGGCAGGTAGCAAAGACGGTTGCAGCTTGTTTGGGGTTGTCAGGATTATAATTTACTCCCTGTGGTGCAGGGCGGCCCGGTCTAGGATCTAAGCGTGGTGTATTGCGTTGTGCCTTAGTTTGGGAGTTACGAGAATCATAATGCGGATTGCTGCGAGCTTGTGGGTCGCGGCGGGAGGCATCACGACTACGGGATTCAAATCGTGAATCACTTCTACTACGCGAATCACGGTGTGAGTGATCGCGTTCGTTACTTGGACGATTGCGTGATTCATTGAGGCCACGTGGGTTCCATGCGTCAGACGGGACATTAGGTCGTTCGCGTTGTGGTCTATTAGACTCTCGATCAGCTGCTTGCTTAGCAAGGCGCTGTTCGGTCATCCCACCTTTTGAAAGTCGATAAGAAAGATTTTTATCTTCTTTTAGCTTGTCCAAACTGACGCCTGTACGAGCTAAAGTACGTGCAGAGATTTTTCCGTTACCTTGCTCATAAGCTGATTGCTCTAGACGACGAGCACGAGGACCTGTACGCACACTACTCGGTTTGCGCGTGTTAGTACCCTCTTTTTTTGCACTAGGGTTTAATTTTAAAGTGCTTTTTTTTGAAGAGTCTTGCTCTGACATAGTGAATATTATTTTAAAATGGTTTGAAAATCACTAAATAAACAATGATAAGCATAAGTAGTACTGGGATTTCATTGAACCAGCGGTAAAAAGTATGCTCTTTTTTATTAGTGCCGTTTCCGAAGCGCTTATAAATTACATAACAGGCGTAATGATAGATAAATAAAAAAAAGACTAACAGTAATTTGAAGTGTAGCCAGCCATGATTAATGCCAATTTTGCTAATTAGTAATAGTCCAAACACCAAATTGATGACAGCAATCACAGTCATAAAGCGTAATAAACGCTTAGCCATGCCTAAAAGCAGGGTGTAACTCTCTGAACCGTATTGCAGTCTAGCCATATTGACATAAATGCGCGGTAAGTAAAAGAGTCCAGCAAACCATGAAGTGAAGAAAACGATGTGTAAAACCTTATACCAAAGATAGCTCATTGATTTAATCCTTTATTAAGAGCGTTTTTGTCCATTACCATGAAGTATCCATTTGTAAGTGGTTAGGCCTTCTAATCCAACCGGGCCGCGAGTATGTAAACGGTTAGTTGAAATGCCTATTTCAGCACCTAGCCCATATTCAAAACCATCGGCAAAGATGGTCGGTAGGTTTACATAAACGGAGCTGGAGTCAACCCATAGCTGAAATTGCTCTGCGTGCTGAATATTATCTGTGATAATCGATTCGGTATGGCCTGAACTGTATTGTGTGATGTGTTCAATCGCAGCTTCGAGTGAGTCAACCACTCGAATTGCAATAATTGGTCCTAAGTATTCGGTATCCCAATCCTCATCAGTGGCATCCTTAATGATGGATTGCTCAGTGGATTTAAGACCAGCTTCATTTAAAATAAGCTTGCTCTTTGGACAAACTCGCATCTCGTCGCCATGGGTTTGAAATTGTTTACCAAGTTCGGGTAATACCTTTTGGGCTACGCTCTGATCAATTAGCAATGTTTCTAATGCACCGCAAATACCGTATCGATAAGTTTTAGCATGAAAGGCTGTTTCAATTGCCATGTCTATATCTGCAAACTCATCAATATACATATGACAGTTGCCCTCTAAGTGCATAATCATTGGTACGCGAGCGTCTTTGCTGAGGCGTGATAGTAATGACTTACCGCCACGTGGAATAATGACATCAACATACTCAGTTAAACGTACTAATTCACTTACTGCTTCACGATCTGTAGTCTCAATGACTTGTACTGCATGTGTTGGTAAGTTATTAATTTTTAGACTTTCTGAGATCAGTTTTGCAAAGGCTTGGTTAGAGTAAAAAGCTTCACTACCGCCACGTAAAATACATGCATTGCCTGATTTTAGACAGAGTGCAGCAGCATCTACTGTTACATTGGGACGTGACTCGTAAATAATACCGATCACACCGATGGGTACTCGCATTTGTGCAACCTTCATTCCATTCGGGCGTACAGTGGTCTCTGATAGAGAGCCAATGGGGGCTGGCATCGCTGCAATTTGACGTAAACCTGTTTGCATGATGTCTAATGACTTATCATTGATGGTTAAGCGGTCGAGTAGGGGGGCTGCTAAATTATTTGCAGTAGCATTAGCTAGGTCCTTTGCATTTTCTGCGAGTAGAAATGCTTTATTATCATTGATTAAATCAGCTAAACTTAGTAGTGTCGCTGATTTTTGTTGATCGCTCGTACGCATGAGAAGTTGAGATGCATGACGAGCTTGTTCTCCTAAATTTTTTAAATAATCCTGTATGGATAGATCGGAAGAAAATGTTGACTTTGTAGTATTCATGACGATAAGAAATATAGATTTAAAGTATTTGTTTTTACTCTTAAGCAGCCTTGGGATTAACTATTTTTAGGCTTAGTCGAAGTAGTTCTTGCCACGGATCATTAATACGACCTTCAACGGGTATCCCCTTAAGAATACGATCTACATCATGCGCATGCTGAATAATGCCCATAATTTGCTTTAGGCTAAGTCGGTTAAGCGCATTTAAGAGCAAAGATGATTTGGACTTATGAATGCGCATTGACTGTGTTTGTCCTGCAGGGTTTAAGCCCTTTTGACGTGCCACTGCTAAATTATATATATGACGAATATCAACCATCATAAAACCCAGAATAGGTGGTAGAGGCTCTCCTTCTGCTTGAAGGCCATCTAGGATTCTACGAGTGCGCTTGGCATTACCTTCTAGCATAGCAGACATTAATGATATAACATCATAACGAGCAACATCTTGTATCGATTGTTGTATAGCCTCAAAGGTGATTTCACCTTGTGGGTAGCTAAGCCCTAATTTAAGTATCTCTTGGTGAGCCGCAAACAAATTACCTTCGACTTTATCGACAATCCAATCTAGCGTTTCTCTATCGACTGATTGTTTTTGACGATTTAAGCGTTGATCAATCCAACTAGGCAATTTCTCACGAGTGATTGTCGGTAGTTCAATAGTTTGTGCTGCAGCGCTAAGAGTTTGCCACCATTTGGTTTTTTTAGTTTGCCAGTCGAGCTCCGGTAAACTGATGATAATGACAATATCAAGGAGCCGCCCTTGTTGCGCCTGCTCAGCCAACGAAATTAATGCTTCGCCACCTTTACGTCCAGGTTTGCCACTGGGTATGACTAATTCCAATAATTTGCGCTCGGCAAATAAGGACATGCTCTGGGTGAACTCTTCAATCATGCCCCAATCATCAGTCGCGGTAAGGCTTAATGAGCTACGTTCAGAATAATTGTGTTTGTAGGCCCACTGCCGTAGTGTATCAACAGCCTCAATTCTCAATAGTAACTCATCAGCAACTACGCAATATAGTGGCGCGGGTTCTTGCTGGTGATTAATTTTATCAAGATTGAAACTAGCCATTACTTTCCATGTAACTGCTGATAACGTTGGACTACCTCATCCGAAGTAATGCGTTGTAGCATCGCTGTAGCGATATTACGCTCCATATCTGTATAGAGTTGTTGCATCTCAGCGGCTTTGGCAGCTGAGTTATCCTCATCATAAGGCAATAGGCGTAAATTAGATAAAGTGGTTGGTGCTAATAAGGTATTGCCCTCGTTATCTATTAAAGTGAAGCTGATGTAGAGACCTAATTCGTATTCTTCAACTTTACCATCTACCGTCAGGGTTAACTCCTTCCGTGTACGTCGGTTATTGATTTGAAGTAACTGTACTTCAGCTTCACTAGGTTCTGCAACAATTCTGGTATTAGGCGAGTTAGCTCTAATGCCGCGAATAATCTGCATACCAAAGCCGGTCTGACTGCTGATATTAGTATAGAGCGAATCAAAAGGCAGAGGTGAGGGGGTACGTAGCTTAAAGCCACAGGCAGCCAAAATTGTTACGACTAATAAAGTCAGTAATAAAAAACTATACTGCTGTAGCTTAGTACGTTGTAATTGCAATACCTTATTAGGATTCATAATTAACCTACCACATTCACAAGTCGACCAGGTACAACGATCACGCGTTTAATTGGGCGACCATCAAGGAAGCGATCGACGGCTTCATGTGCTCTAGCTGTTGCCTCAATATGATCTTTATCAGCATCGTTAGGAATCAGGATAGAGCCGCGAAGCTTACCATTAACCTGAAGTACTAACTCGACTTCATCAGCGATTAGAGCAGCTTCGTCAACCTCTGGCCAAGGTGCATCTAATAAATCACCATAAGTGTCGACAAAGCCAAGTTCTCGCCAGATATGCCAAGTGATGTGGGGTACAACAGGGTAGAGCATACGTAGCATGATCGACGTCGCTTCGCGAATAGCATGATTAGCAAAATCACCTTCAGGGAGGTTGGCTGCTTCAAGTGCATTTAACAGCTTCATATTAGCTGAAACAACGGTGTTATATTGAATACGGGTGTAGTCGTAATTTGCTTGCTTTAATAAAGCATGAGTTTCTAGACGCAAGTCTCTAATCGCTTTGTCTAAGCCTTCAGCGGAGGACCAATCAACGCTGTCTTTACCTTGACGTATCCGTGCTTGCTGCTTAAAGCAGTAATTCCATAGACGACGTAAGAAGCGATTTGAACCATCGACGCCACTACCGGACCACTCTAGCGTTTGCTCTGGTGGGCTGGTAAACATAACAAATAAACGAGCAGTGTCAGCACCCATTTGATCAATTAATTGCTGAGGATCAATGCCGTTATTTTTGGATTTGGACATCGTGCCAATGCCATTGTATTGAATCTCTGAACCATCACTTTTAAGCTTGGCGCCAATAATATTGCCTTTGCTGTCAAGTATGTTGTCGACTTCGCTAGGAGCAAAATACTCGATGCCACCTAATTCATTGCGACGAGAGTAAATATGGTTCAGAACCATACCCTGACATAGTAGCTTTACAAATGGCTCGTTGTAATTTAATAGGCCTAAGTCTCGCATGACTTTTGTCCAGAATCGTGCATAGAGCAAGTGCATAACCGCATGCTCAATACCACCAATGTATTGATCCATTGGCATCCAGTAATTATTACGCTCATCGACCATCGCATCATTGTTTTTAGCAGATGCGTAGCGCATAAAATACCATGATGAGTCAACGAAGGTATCCATGGTGTCAGTCTCACGACGTGCATCAGCACCACAAGAAGGACATTGAGTATGTAAGAACTCTTCACACTTATTGAGTGGGTTACCGCTGCCATCTGGAATTAGGTGCTCAGGTAAAACGACCGGCAGATCTTTTTCTGGTACAGGGACTGGACCACAATCAGGACAATGAATGATAGGGATCGGTGTGCCCCAGTAGCGTTGACGAGAAATACCCCAGTCACGGATGCGCCAAGTGACTTTCTTCTCACCCAGTTGCTTTTCAACCATAAAGTCAGCAATTTTGTTGATGGCTTCTGCAGTGCTGAGACCATCATACTGGCTAGAGTTGATGAGCTTACCGCCAACCTTGTCGGCATACCAGTCTTGCCACTCTTGGTCAGAGTAAGTTTGACCGTCAATATCGACTACCTGAATAATCGGTAATTGGTATTTGAGGGCAAAAGCAAAGTCACGTTCATCGTGGCCAGGTACTCCCATAACCGCACCATCACCGTAGCTCATTAAGACGTAGTTACCAACCCAAACCTCAACCTGCGCGCCAGTGATAGGATGAGTCACATAAAGACCGGTAGGAATACCTTCCTTTTCTTTAGTAGCTAAATCTGCTTCACTGGTACCGCCTTTGATAGCCTCTTTAATAAAGGCTGCGACTTTTTCGTTAGTACGAGCTGCTTCGGTGGCAATTGGGTGCTCTGGTGCAACGGCACAGAAACTGACGCCCATAATGGTGTCCGCACGTGTCGTGAATACATACATGCGACCATCTTGGATGAGATTGTTATCAGCATCATGAATGTCATGTGTAAAGGCAAAGCGTACTCCCTCACTACGACCGATCCAGTTCTCCTGCATCAAGCGAACACGCTCGGGCCAGCCATCTAAGTGATGTTGAGTGTAATCGAGTAACTCCTCAGCATAGTCTGTAATGCGTAGGTAATAGCCGGGAATCTCGCGCTTTTCAACCAAAGCGCCAGAACGCCAGCCGCGACCGTCAACTACCTGCTCGTTGGCTAGCACAGTTTGATCGACAGGATCCCAGTTAACGACCTGAGTTTTACGATAGGCAATACCCTGTTCTAACATCTTTAAAAAAAGCCATTGGTTCCAGCGATAATACTCAGGTTCGCAAGCGCACATCTCGCGAGACCAATCAATTGCTAAGCCAATAGACTTCATTTGCTTTTTCATATAAGCAATATTGTCATAAGTCCATTTTGCAGGAGGAACCTTAGATTTGATGGCCGCATTTTCTGCTGGCATGCCGAAGGCGTCCCAGCCCATTGGCATTAAAACGTTGTAGCCGCGCATCCTGAGTTGACGTGCCATCACATCATTGATTGTGTAGTTTCTCACATGACCCATATGCAACTTACCACTAGGGTAAGGTAGCATGGAGCAAGCGTAGTACTTTGGTTTTTCCTCGCCGTCAGCGTTTTTGGCACCTTCTACGACACGATATACATCTTGTTCTTGCCAAATTTCCTGTGCTTCTTTCTCAACAGCAGAAGAATGATATTGTTCTTGCATAGATAGACTTCTAAAGATAATAGTGATAAAAATTAGAATTTATTAGAATAAAAGAGCGGTTATGAATTATAGTTGCCTTTTTGTGGCTGCCTTTTTATGGTTACCCTATGAGTTTACCCCCTATGAGTTTACCCTTTAAGGGAGCTATTTTTATTCTTTACATAAACGCTCTATTATACCCCTGATTGAGCTGAGATTTAATCATAACTAGGGGCTAGGACAATCATTACTGAACCTTATGAAAGCACATCGCATTCGGATTTTTTATTTAATTTCTTTCATTTCTGCCACTCTATTGCTTAGTGCTTGTCGTACGACGCCAATGTACGCTGAGGGTGATATTCATTTTGAGGTAACTTGTACAGAGCAGGGTGATACATGCCAAGAGCGGATGCGTGCAGCTTGTATAGAATATGATGGTCAGGTAATAGATGTTGAAATTACTAGAGAACGTTACCTTAGTGATGAGTTGAAGACTGAATTAAGGCAGCAGGGGCGTCAAGCGCGTTCTGTGCATGTGCTTTGTCGCCCACTTGAAAAAGCTGAGGATGAAGAATAATCGGTTACTATGTAAGGATTGCTAGTCCCGTTTATTTTAAGCCAAAGCCATTTACGTCAATGCAATGCTCTTTATGCTTTTGAACGATGTGCTGTACTATATTGTAAGGATCATCTTCGATAATAAATCGGTCGAAGTCGGTGGCAGATATGTAGCTACATCCCAACAGTTGCTCCTTTATCCAATCAACTAAACCACTCCAAAAATCACTACCTACAAAAATAATGGGTGCATAGTGTGCTTTACCTGTTTGGATTAAGGTTAAGGTTTCAAAGACCTCATCCATCGTGCCAAAACCACCGGGCATCATGATGTAAGCTGAGCTGTTCATAAAGAAAGTGGTTTTTCGTGAAACAAAGTACTTGAAGTATAGACTGTCAGACTGATACTGGTTGTCGTGCTGCTCGTGCGGTAGCTTGATGTTGAGGCCGACACTGTGGCCACCCGCCTCAAAGCAGCCCTTATTTGCTGCCTCCATGATACCGGGGCCGCCACCAGAAATGATACTAAAGCCAGCTTCAGCAAGCAATTTACTGATTTCTATTGTTTTGTTATAGTAAAAAGAGTTGCGTGGGGTGCGGGCACTCCCAAATACACTGACTGCTTTTTTAAGATCAATTAAATGCTCAGCTGCGGTAGCCAGTTCCTCAGAAATTTCTGATACCTGTCCTTTAATAGTTTCAGCCTTAGAAGCCTCTACCAACTTCATTTCTTGGCGACTGACGTTTTTACTGCAGTCAGTATTCTCTTCTACTGTAAGATCAGCATCTACAGTTAATTTTTCTTTATTGGTTAACATGAAAAAAACCTTATTACTTGTTGATGGCTCAAGTTATTTATATCGTGCATTTTTTGCCATGCCTAATTTGCGGAATTCCGTAGGTGACCCTACGGGGGCACTTTATGGCGTAATGAACATGATGCGCAAGATAAATCAAGATTATAATCCTGATTATATGGCCTGCGTATTTGATGCCAAAGGCAAAACATTTAGAGACGATATCTATAAAGAGTATAAAGGGAATCGTCCGCCTATGCCGGATGAACTGCGTTCTCAGATAAAACCGATCCATGATGCGATACGTGCAATGGGTTGGCCTGTTATAGCTATTGAGGGGGTTGAGGCTGATGATGTGATTGCCACTTTGGCTAAAAAAGCGACTGACAATGGCATTGACTCAGTGATATCAACAGGCGATAAGGACATGGCTCAGTTAGTCAACGAGAAGGTAACCCTAATCGATACTATGAGCAATCATCTGATGGATATAGAGGGTGTAAAAACTCGCTATGGTGTGCAACCGGAGCAAATCATTGACTACTTGATGTTGATGGGTGATACCGCTGATAATATCCCTGGTGTGCCTAAAGTTGGCCCTAAAACAGCGGCTAAGTGGTTGGAGGAGTATGGCACCTTAGATAATCTCATTGCTCATGCTGATGAGATTAAGGGTGTGGCCGGTAAAAACTTGCGAGAATTTATTCCTAATTTTGAGATGACTCGTCGTTTAGTTACGATTAAGCAGGATTGTACGTTGCCGGAGGAAATTGATACACCGGATGATTTGCGTCCGTTTAACCAAGACAAAGATACCTTAGTCGAAATTTACCAGAAGTACGGTTTTCGTACTTGGTTGCGTGATTTGACTGGCGACCCAGAGGCCATTCCAGAGCAGGATGCACGTGTTGAAGCAATTGTTATTCCCCAAGCGCCGACAGACATTGACTATCAAACGGTTACTACGGAAACGCAGCTGGCTGAT
This sequence comes from uncultured Oligella sp., assembly GCA_947632105.1. GTDB lineage: Bacteria > Pseudomonadota > Gammaproteobacteria > Burkholderiales > Burkholderiaceae_B > Oligella. The sequence goes on from CANROD010000012.1 coordinate 21,025, forward strand.
TTAATTACAACTCTTGAAGCTGCCGATATCGTTGCGTTGGATACGGAAACAGATGGTCTTTATTCTATGGGCGCGCGTTTAGTCGGCTTGTCAGTATCGGTCAAAGCGGGTCAGGCTTGGTATGTGCCGGTCGGTCATAATGGCTCAATGCTAGATGAGCAGATCGAGCAGCTCGATAAGCAATTGGTTTTAGAGCAATTGCGTCCTTGGTTAGAAAATGATAAGGCAGCTAAAGTATTACAAAATGCTAAGTTTGACACCCATGTCTTAGCTAATGAAGGGGTGAGTCTACGTGGTATTGAGCACGACACCATGTTAATGGCTTATGTGTTGGATTCCTCTAAGCGTGTTGGCATGGATGACTTGATGCAGCGTTATCTGGCTCGTAGTGGTATTAGTTACGTGGATATTTGCGGTAAAGGTGCATCGGCCATTACTTTTGATCAAGTACCGATTGATAAGGCTTCTGAGTATGCCTGCGAAGATGCTGATATTACTTTACAGCTCTATCAAGTAATGCTGCCATTAATAGAGGCCGAAGAGGGATTTCATCGAATTTATCAATTAGAAATGAAGGTGTCGCCGGTTTTAACTATCATTGAGCGTAATGGTGTAAAAATTGATGAGAAGTCATTGTTGGAACAGAGTAGGATTTTTGCAGAGCGCCTAGATGAATTAGAAAAAGAAGCGCATGAAATAGTGGGAGAGCCGTTTAATCTAAACTCACCACGTCAGCTTGGCACGATTCTTTTTGAAAAAATGGAATTACCAGTGATTAAGAAGACCCCTAAGGGGGCGCCTTCTACTGATGAGGAAACGCTTAATAAATTAGCCGAAGATTTTCCACTGCCAAGATTGATTTTAGAGCACCGTAGTCTCGCCAAATTGAAATCGACTTATACAGACAAGTTGCCAAAGATGGTTTGGCCGGCAACAGGTAGGGTGCATACCAGTTATTCTCAAGCGTCGGTGGTCACAGGTCGTTTATCGTCTTCTGAGCCTAATTTACAAAATATTCCAGTGCGCAGCGAAGAAGGTAAGCGGATTCGCCGTGCTTTTGTGGCTGAACCGGGTAAGGTAATTTTAGCAGCTGACTATTCACAAATTGAGCTAAGAGTGATGGCGCATATTTCTGGTGATAAGGGTTTGCGTCAAGCCTTTGCTGAGGGTAAGGACATTCACCGTAGTACAGCGGCTGAAATTTTCTCCGTGGACAAAATTGAGGATGTTACTGCAGAGCAGCGTTATTCAGCTAAAGCGATTAATTTTGGTTTAATTTACGGGATGGGTGTCTTTGGTCTGGCTAAAAATCTAAACATTACCCGTGATGCAGCTAAAGTGTATATCGATCGTTATTTCGCTCGTTATCCCGGTGTAGCGAATTTTATGGATCGAATTAAAAAAGAGGCGACTGATAATGGTTTTGTCGAAACCTCTTTTGGTCGTCGCTTATGGTTTACTGAAATTCAAGGAGCTAAAGGACCGCGAAAAGCTAACGCTGAGCGGCAAGCGATTAATGCACCTATGCAAGGTACGGCGGCTGATTTAATTAAGATGGCCATGATCGCGGTGCAAGACTTTATTGATGAGAAGCAGTTGAAGTCAAGCATGATTATGCAGGTACACGATGAGCTTGTGTTGGAAGTGCCGGAAGATGAGAAAGAGCTAATGACCAAGGTTTTACCTGAGCTAATGACGAATGTAGCAGAGCTAACAGTGCCTTTAGTGGCAGAAGTAGCAATTGGTGATAATTGGAGTGATGCAGAGTAATTCGGTCGTCTAATAGGTTTAATCTAAAAAATAAAAGCACCGTTTGTGAAATAAAACGGTGCTTTTATTGTAATAGAGAGTAGTAATTACATACTTAAGGCCTGAATACGAACCTCTAATGGTGGGTGCGTAGAGAAAACATGGGCTAACTTGTGTCTATTTGAAATGCCTAGCGCCTGAATGTTTTCCGGTAGTTGACCTTCCTGCAGATGCTGTAATCTCTGCAGTGCTTTAATCATTGAACTTGGCGTACCCATCAATTGTGCTGCTCCTGCATCAGCTCTAAACTCACGTCGTCGCGAGAACCACGCTACGATCATCGAAGCGATGACACCAAACACGATTTCTAAGACAATCACGGTAATGAAGTAGCCAGCACCTGTGCCTTCACGCTCATTTTTAAAGACGGCACGATCAATGGCATAGCCGACAACACGAGCTAAGAAAATAACAAATGTATTTACCACACCTTGGATAAGCGCCATAGTAACCATATCACCATTGGCTATGTGAGCAACTTCATGCCCTAAAACTGCCGCTACTTCTTCTTCGTTCATCGATTGTAAAAGTCCGGTAGAAACGGCTACTAAGGCACTGTTTTTAAAAGCGCCTGTAGCAAAAGCGTTGGGAGCTCCTTCGTAAATTGCTACCTCCGGCATATTAATGCCTGCGCGTTGAGCAAATTGAGAGACGGTTTCAACCAACCAAGCCTCTTGTCTATTTGCAGGATTTCTTGGATCAATGACACGCGCTCTTGTGCTCATTTTGGCCATCGGCTTACTAATCAGCAAAGAAATGATTGAACCGGTAAAACCGACAATCATGGAGAAAACTAATAAAGAAGTGTAATCAATGCCTTGCGCAGTAAGCCATCTATTTAGGCCAAAAATACTGCTAGTGATTGATAGCACTAAAATAATCGCTAAGTTGGTGCCTAAGAATAAAATAATGCGCATCATATGATTTTCATTCCAAATTTATTGGGTAGGGATAGAATAATTAATAGTTTTTTGTATATTCAATAATAACAATATCGAGTGATAATTGTCAGTTGAATGTCAGTTTTAAAGTGCGATTTAGAAGTTTTAAATACGTTTTCTCTGGATATTGCTCTCATCATTTATGTTTGCTTTGATGGGGGCGAGCGTTAAGTTTGCCAGTGAGCTAAATGTGCCTCTTCGATTGTGAGGGGATTGCCTTCCGTAATACTGATTTTTGTTTGGGCGATTGCTACGAAGTATTCGCTGCATCCTAAAAACTTTAAATTGCATTTTTTGCGTAACTTGTTTGGTGTAATGGCATTAATCTTTGCGTTTTACTGTCACTCCGTGATGCTGTTGGCGACAGCGACTACTTTGAACTATACCTCATCTTTATTTGTGGGTTTATGGGTGTTTATCAAGGGGATGAAAGGAAAAAGAGATTGGTTCCGTTTTTTACTTGTTTATTAGGTTTTGCTAGTGTGCTTTTGGTTTTGAAACCTAGCTTTAGTGAAGAGCAGTACATAACAATCTTGCTAGGTTTAGTATTGGCTATTTAGGCTGCTGTAATAGGACGATTTTTTTGCTGTTTTAATGGGTATGGTATTTTTGAGGGGTGTGCATGGCTTGCTTTTTTAGCATGGGGCTGCCGGAGTGATAGCAGTAGGGGCGGTTTGGATAACGGCTTTAAATGTACGGAAAACGATGAAAGTCTTAAGATAATCAATGTTCTTGTCTATACTGAGTTAATTGTTATTAAAGATTAAATAACCAAAAAAATTAGCATCAAAGGAGATAGCTATGCAACCATTAATTTCAGTAAATGAGCTAAAGGACTTACTTCAACAAGGTGCTGCTGATACAAAAATCCATATTATTGATGTGCGCTCTGATTTACAGGATGAGGGCTTAGGACGGAGAGTTTATCTAGAGGGGCATATCCCTAACGCCGTATTCTTTGATGTTAACGAAGATTTATCTATTACGCCAACGGGTAGCAATGGTCGTCATCCTTTGCCTGAGCGCAATGATTTTGCGGTTTTACTTGCATCGCGTGGTATGCAAGTAACAGATCATTTTGTCGTTTATGATGCCGCTAATAGTATGTTTGCTTCACGTCTATGGTGGATGTTGCGTTGGGTTGGGTGTGCTAATGTTCAGGTGCTCAATGGAGGGCTTCAGGCTTGGCAAGCAGCGGGTGATGGTCTAGATACATCGGACGTCGGTTTTGGGCCTGCTGTCGAATGGCAAGAGTCTCCGCGTTTGGTCGGTGGTCGCGTTAATGCGGATGAGGTTGAGGTTAATATCCGCTTACAGGACTTCTTAGTGGTTGATGCGCGTGCAGCTAGGCGTTTTAGTGGTGAGGATGCTGCGATGGATCCTGTAGCAGGACACATACCTGGCGCAGTTAATCGTCCTTTTACAGAAAATTTGGGTGTGAGTGCCCAATTCAAATCGGCCGATAGTTTGCGTGAAGAGTTTGCCCATTTGCTTGGTGTCCGTCCTTCAAGCGAGGTTGTGGCACAATGTGGTTCCGGCATCAGTGCTTGCCATAACCTTTTAGCGATGGAAATAGCCGGACTTAAAGGAGCTAAGCTGTACTCAGGCTCTTGGAGTGAGTGGATTAGCGATCCAAACCGCCCAGTCGCTACTGGTTGTTGATGCTAAGTTTTTTAGCCGTTAATTGATAGTTAACGATTTATGGAAAGTCAGCGACAAAAACTATGGTTTTTCGTACAATGTTGGATTGTTCAATTTAGTAGGAGGCTAGTGTGTCTGTTGACAAATCAGTTTTGCATGCTGAACAGCAGGAATTGCCCGAGCAGTTTGAAGATGCAATGAAGGAGTTGCAGGGGATTGTTCAGTCGATGGAAAATCAAGTATTGTCACTGGATGATGCACTTAAGGCGTACGAGCGGGGTATGTTGTTAAGCCGTGTTTGTCAGCAAAAGCTCGATGATGCGCAGCTGCAGGTACAGGTGCTACAGGATAATTTGCTCAAACCTTTGCCTCAAGATGTTGAAGGAAGTTAGATGAGTCCAGAGCAGTCTTTTGAACACTGGTTGAGTTTTCATGTGTTGCCAATACTTGAATCTGCTTTAGAGCAGGCTCTTACTGATAGTGATGAGAGTTCGTATTTAGCAGGATTGCATGAGGCGATGCGTTATGCCTGCCTAGGCGGTGGTAAGCGTATTCGTGCTGCATTAGTTTTGGCGGCAGGCGAGATTGCTCATCCTAGTGAGCAGGTAGAACAAGCTAAAAAGGCTCTCGTTGCTGCAGCGACAGCGGTTGAACTGATTCATGCTTATTCTTTAGTTCATGATGATATGCCTTGTATGGATAATGATCAGCTACGTCGTGGTAAGCCCACCGTACATGTTCAGTATGGTGAAGCTAATGCTTTATTAGTTGGCGATGCATTGCAGACACTGGCTTTTGAAACTATCGCCAATATGCAGGTGGCACCAGCCCTAGTCGTCAAGGCAATACAGCTGCTTGCTGTTGCCTCAGGTAGTCGAGGTATGGTTGGTGGCCAGTATATGGATTTATCCTCAGTCGAGCAGCAGATTTCAAGGTCGCAGCTAGAGTTAATGCATCAGTTAAAAACTGGAGCCTTGATTAGGGTGAGTGTATTACTTGGTTCAATTACGGTAGCGACGAGTTATGAGGATCATTCCGCACTTAAAAAATACGCTGATAAGTTGGGTTTAGCTTATCAGGTGGTTGATGATATTCTTGATGCAACGATGGATACAGACGCCCTGGGTAAGACCGCGGGTAAGGATGAGTTAGACAACAAGCCTACTTATGTCAGCATCTTAGGTCTGGATAAGGCCAAGCAATTTGCTGAGTTATTGCATAATCAAGCGTTAGAGGCGATTATGCCTCTAGGTTCGCGTGCAGATAGATTGAGATCGTTGGCTGAGCTTATTATTTGCCGCCAAAGCTAAAGGTTGTGATGAAAAGTTTGTTAAATAAAATAGAATCTCCTAATGATTTGAAGGAGCTCACACGCTGTCAATTGCCTGAGCTCAGTAAGGAGTTGCGTCAGTATATCTTAGAGTCAGTAGCAAAGACCGGTGGTCACTTGTCGTCCAATCTTGGTACGGTAGAGTTAACCGTTGCGTTGCATTATATTTTTAATACACCGCATGATCGGCTGACTTGGGATGTGGGTCATCAGGCCTATGCTCATAAGGTTTTAACTGGTCGACGTAATGAGCTACCTTATATTCGTCAGCAGGGGCATATCTCTGGCTTTCCACGACGTTTTGAGTCTCCCTATGATGCTTTTGGTACGGCGCATTCTTCTACCTCTATTTCAGCAGCATTAGGTATGGCTGTAGCGGCACGAAACTTAGGCATTGACCGTCAGCATATCGCTGTAATTGGTGATGGTGCGATGACGGCAGGAATGGTTTTTGAGGCCTTAAACAACGCCGGTGATACAGAAGGGATTAATTTATTAGTTATCCTGAATGATAACGATATGTCTATTTCACCTCCTGTTGGTGCATTAAACAAGTACTTTAGTCGTTTGATATCGAGCGGCTTACCTCTTTACAAAGAAGCGAGTGATATGAGTAAGGTTATGTTGGGGCGGATGCCCGAACCAATGGCTGAACTGGCGCGTCGCTTCAAGGGGCATGTTAAGGAACAGGCTAAAAGTTTGATGGGTGGTACTAGCTTATTCGATGAGTTCGGCTTTAGTTACGTCGGTCCTATTGACGGTCATGACTTAGATGCCTTATTACCTGTTTTGAGTAATGTTAAGCGTTTAGGTGGTTTGCAGTTTGTGCATGTGGTTACCAAAAAGGGTAATGGTTATGAGTTAGCCGAGGCAGACCCTGTGCTCTATCACGGGCCAGGTAAGTTTGACCCTTCTGAGGGAGTTAAGTCTTCAGGAGCAGTGACTAAGCAAACCTTTACCCAGGTTTTTGGTCATTGGCTTTGCGATATGGCAGCGGCCGACGATAAATTGATTGCTATTACACCAGCGATGCGTGAAGGTAGTGGTTTAGTGGAGTTTGAGCAGCGTTTCCCTAAACGATATTTTGATGTGGGAATAGCTGAGCAGCATGCTGTGACTTTTGCGGGTGGTATTGCCTGTGAGGGTCTAAAGCCTGTTGTAGCGATTTACTCTACTTTCTTGCAAAGGGCTTACGATCAGTTAATTCATGACGTCGCTTTACAAAATTTAGATGTTACTTTTGCCTTAGATCGGGCTGGCTTAGTAGGTGCAGATGGTGCTACCCATGCGGGTAATTACGATATAGTCTATTTGCGTTGCATTCCTAATATGGTCGTGGCGGTCCCGTCCGATGAGCAAGAGAGTCGCTTGTTACTAAGCACCTGTTATCACTATGAAGGTCCAGCCTCGGTTCGTTATCCGCGAGGGGCAGGGGTTGGTGCTACAACTTCTACGACTTTAGATGTTGTTCCACTAGGTAAGGCGATTTCACGTCGTCGAGGTTCCAAAGTGGCGGTTTTGGCTTTTGGTCCCTTGTTGCATGAGGCTATGTCTGTTGCAGATAAGTATGATCTAAGCCTAATTGATATGCGCTTTGTTAAGCCGCTTGATGAAGAGATGATCATGGAGCTCGCCAGCTCACACCAAGCTTTTGTCACTCTCGAAGAGGGGGCTCTTATGGGTGGAGCAGGTAGTGCGGTGATAGAGTTTCTTAATCGACGCGATATAAATTTACCAGTCTTGCAATTAGCCTATCCGGACCTATTTATCGATCATGGCGACCAAAATGCGTTGAGAGCTCAGATTGGATTAGATGCTATGGGCATTGAGCAATCCATTCAGCATCGCTTTGCAGAGTTTTTGAAGTGATTTGTCGTTACTGTAATCGCTCGAATCTTATTGTGTAGGAATTTAATGAAATCAACAGAATCAAATACGCCTGCTATGCCTGACGTTCAGGGTAGCGTGGATGAGCGTAGTGTCCAAATCGATCGGGTTGGCGTACGTCAAGTTAAGCACCCATTGGTTGTCAAAAACGGTCAAGGCGCAATGTTAGGCACAGTAGGGGTATGGGATACCGCTGTGCTATTGCCTGCTTCTGAAAAAGGCACCCATATGTCCCGTTTTATGGGGTTAATAGATGAGTATCATGCTAAGGGTATGGATGCTCAACTATTTAAAGAAATGGCAACAGTCATGCTGCCATTGTTAAATGCGGATGAGGGTGAGATTCGTGTAACTTTCCCGTATTTCATCACTAAAAAAGCGCCGGTCAGTGGTGTCAGTAGTATGATGGATTATGAGGTAACATGGACCGCTTTAGCTGACACTGAAAAGGGTGTGCGTTTTATAACAGAGGTAGTAGTTCCGGTAATGAGCCTTTGCCCTTGCTCTAAGGCCATTTCTGAGTACGGTGCTCATAATCAGCGTTCGCACGTTACGGTGACCTTAGAGTCTACTGAGGACTATGTACTTGATGACTTTATTAAAGCCATCGAAGAGCAGGGTTCTAGTCAACTATGGGCTTTACTGAAGCGCCCTGATGAAAAGTTTGTTACAGAGTCTTCATATGATAATCCTAAGTTTGTTGAGGATTTGATTCGTGACGTAGCGCTTCGCGTAAAGCAATGGCCAGGCTTAGTGGCTTATCGTGTTGAGGTTGAAAACTTCGAATCGATTCATAATCACTCTGCATATGCAGTTCTAGAAGGCAAGGCCTAAGAGTTGTCGGGCATTAATGCCACAAAAATCAAGCGTTTATAGATATAATCGCTTGATTTTTTCGCTCTGTTTATATATAATTATCGGTTTCTTGCTCGATCTTTAGCGCTTGTGGTCTCTAAATTTAATATTAAAACTACATGGGCAGAGGCGGGCTTTTTATGTAAGGCTTTGTTTTAGCATATATGGAGCCTTACTAAATATCCATAGGAGTTAATATGCGTCACTATGAAGTAGTGTTTATCGTGCATCCTGATCAAAGCGAGCAGGTGCCGGCCATGGTCGAGCGTTATCAGTCCATGATTGCCGAAAAGGGTGGTAAAATTCACCGTCTAGAGGACTGGGGTCGTCGTCAACTAGCTTATCCAATTCAAAAGTTAGTTAAGGCACATTATATTTGCATGAATATCGAGTGCGGCCAAGATATTTTAGATGAGTTAGAGCATTCTTTCCGTTATAACGATGCAATTCTTCGCAATCTAATCATCAAAACTAAGCGTGCTGTTACTGAGCCATCTATTATGATGAAGTCAGTTGAGCGTGATGAGGCTCGTAAAGTAGCTTCTGTAGATGACAGTAATGAATCATCTGTCGAAGTTGAAAGCGAAGTTGAAGAGGGCGTAGCAGAGGAGTAATTCCTTAGCTAGTTGGTTTGTATTTTGACATTTTTTATATAATAAAAGCCGCTTGATGAATAAAGTTCAATTAAGGGTTACCTTGAGTGAAATTCATGCGCTGAGATATACACCAGCTGGTGTTAGTGTGTTAGATCTTGTTTTAGCACACCAATCAGAGGTTGTAGAAGCAGGACATCCACGACAACTTGATTTTGAGTTGGAAGCAAGAGCGGTTGGTGAAGTAGCTGAGGCTCTAAGCTTGGTTGAGTTAGGTAGCTATTTAGAGATTGAGGGCTTCTTAACTACGACTCGCAAAAATACTCGCAGAGTATTGCTTCATATTCAAGCTTTTATAAAAACAAAATAGCAAGCCAATCATCGTTTGATTTTAAAGAATTTAGGGAATCATTTCCCACCAATATTAAAGGTATTATCATGGCACAAGGAAGAAGAGGAAAGGAAAGAAAAAGTCGTTTCCCACAACAAAATCCATTATTTAAGCGTCGCAGATTCTGCCGTTTCACGGTAGCTGATGTTGAAGAGATTGATTATAAAGATATCGATACTCTACGCGATTTTATTACTGAGACTGGTAAGGTTATCCCAGCTCGTTTAACAGGTACTAAGGCTCACTACCAGCGTCAGTTGGATACTGCGATCAAGCGTGCTCGCTTTTTAGCTTTGTTACCATTTACTGACAGTCATAAATAATCAGGGGTGGCTAACATGCAAGTTATTTTATTAGAAACAATCGGTAAATTAGGTCAGTTAGGCGATGTCGTTCGTGTACGTAACGGTTTTGCTCGTAACTACTTGATCCCTCAAGGTAAAGCTCAACGTGCTACTGACGCTGCTATTCAAGAGTTTGAAGCTCGTCGCGCAGAGTTAGAAAAAGCTCAAACAGAGCGTTTGGCTGCTGCTGCAGCGCTAGCGACTAAGCTTGCTGATTATAAACTAGAAATTTCTCAAAAAGCGGGTGTTGATGGTCGTTTATTTGGTTCAGTAACCAATATCGATATCGCTCGTTTATTGCAGGAAGCTGGTTTTGATGTAGAAAGAAGTCAAGTACGTATGCCAGAAGGTGCTTTAAAGGCAGTTGGCGAGTATTCGGTTTCATTGCATTTGTACGCAGACGTTGCTACCGATATCGTTGTTAATGTAGTTGGTGAAATGGCCTAAATCTTAATCTAATTTAGGATTTAAGTAGTCTGCAGAAGAATAGCAGTAGCGATATAGTCGTTACTGCTATTTTGTTTTTTATTCACTGAATTTTTGCTCATTTAACTATGCCAAACAAAGATGATAATCCTTTTGTAGAGATTACTGATGATCTGGAAGAAGGTCACGATCTTCACTTTAACGATGATTCTTTTCCTGATATTCCTTTTTCGGATGTCTCAGATGAGGCTTTTGTGGAGTCATCACCTCATGAAGGAGAGATAGGTACTGACTTAGTCAACTTAGGTTCTCAAGCACCACAAGAGTTGGATAACTTACGTTTACCACCGCACTCAATTGAAGCTGAACAGTCGGTTTTAGGTGGCTTGTTGCTTAACAATTTAGCGAATGAGCAGGTTGGTGATGTGCTTGGTGAGGATGATTTCTATCGTCATCATCACCGTGTTATTTGGCGTCATATTCAAAACTTGATCAGCATGGATCGTCCAGCTGACGTATTGACGGTTTATGATGCATTGAAGTTAGAGGGTAGTGATAAGGATGTAGGTGGTTTAGTCTATCTCAATTCGCTGGCGCAAAATACTCCCTCGGTTTCTAACATTCGTACCTATGCTGAAATTGTCAGAGAACGAGCAATTCTACGGCGTTTATTGACGGCGTCCGATGAGATAGGTACAACAGCGTTAAATCCTCAGGGGCGCTCAGCGCGTGAGATTTTAGATGAGTCTGAGGCTAAAATTTATCGTATTTCTGAGGATAGCACTAAGAAAAGTGCTGATTTTGTAGCGATCAGTGACGCGATGCTCGAGGTGATTAATAATCTTACAGAGTTATCTCAGCGTGGATCTGATTCTGAGATTACTGGTACAGCAACGGGCTTCATTGATTTAGATGCTAAAACGGCTGGTTTGCATGGTGGCGACCTAACGATTGTGGCGGGGCGGCCAGCTATGGGTAAGACCTCTTTTTCCATGAATATTGTTGAGCACGTAGCACTTGAGGAGAAAAAACCCGTGCTTGTTTTCTCCATGGAGATGGGGGCAGCGCAGCTTGCTCATCGTATGTTAGGCTCGGTTGGTAAGATTGATCAACAGCGTATGCGTAAGGGAACGTTAAATAACGAGGATTGGGTTAAAGTTACACGTGCTGTAGATCGTTTACAACATGCGCATATTTTTATTGATGAAACGCCAGGCCTCAATCCTATTGATTTACGCGCTCGTGCACGTCGGCTAAGTCGTAAGCACGGCGGGTTAGGCTTAATCGTGGTTGACTATTTACAGTTAATGTCGGGTAGTGGTCTGAGCCGTAGTGATAACCGAGCCAGTGAAATTTCAGAGATTAGCCGTTCATTAAAAAGCTTGGCACGAGAACTAAACTGTCCGGTGATTGCGCTTTCACAGCTTAACCGAAGTCTGGAAAATAGACCTAATAAGCGTCCAATCATGTCAGACTTGCGAGAGTCCGGTGCGATTGAGCAGGATGCCGACGTCATTATCTTTATTTATAGGGATGAGGTCTATAACGAAAATTCTCCCGATAAGGGGGTTGCTGAAATTATCATAGGTAAACAGCGTAATGGTCCGATTGGTACAGTACGCTTGACTTTCGTTGGTGAGCATACGAAGTTTATGAACTACACAGGTGCTAGCCCTGCGTTTATAGGTGAGTAAGTAGTAGTCATACTATCTAGTATTAAATGGCCTTAAACTATAGAATTAAGAGTTCTCAATAAGGAGGGCTTATGGGCCAAAAAGTTGATATTAAAAATGTGATAAAAATGGCTGGTGCTTTTGCAGCCTATTTGATCGGCTCAGGCTTTGCGACCGGCCAAGAAATTTTGCAGTTCTTTGCCTCCTTTGGCATTGATGGTTTATGGGGCATTCTTATCATTGCCCTTTTGTTTTCTTCTTTTGGTTTTGTCGTAATGAGAAAGGGGCATGAGTTGCAATTATTGCAACCCACTCAAATTTTTTATTACTATACTGGTCCTATTATTGGACGATTAATTGAGATATTTACCTTAGTTTTTATATTCGGAATAGTGGTTATCATGATTTCCGGCTCGGGTGCTTTAACAGAAGAATACTTTAAACTTCCCTCATGGCTTGGTTTTATAGGTATGGGTATTTTATGTATGATTACCGTTTTGTTAGGATTGAATCGCTTGGTAGATATCATTGGAGCTATTGGTCCGGTGATAGTTGTTTTTACTGTAGTGATTGGTGCATGGATATTTTTACGTGATTTTACTATGTTGGGAGAGCAACCAATTTATGATGTCTTGCCCGATAAAGTATATGAAATACAACCGGGTCCTAACGCAATCATTTCGGGTGTTTTGTACTTTAGTTACAATATTCTTGCTGGTGCTATTTTCTATACGCAATTAGGCAAAGAGGCTAATTCAGCTAAGGAGGCGAGTCTGGCAGGGATTTTAGGCGGTCTGGCTCTGGCTGTAGCAGTACTGTTTATGGTAATTGGTATGCTTAGCAATTATGAGTTAGTCATAGGAGCGCAGGTGCCGAATCTTTTATTAGGCAATACCATTAGTCCTGTGATTGCATTTTTATTTGCTGTGGTTATTATGTTAGGCGTTTACTCAACAGCAGCACCGATGTATTGGTTAGTTAAAAATGAGCTTGTGCGCTTTTTGCCAAACTCTATTGATAAGCTAGTAACTATTGTCTTGGGTGTGTTGTTTATGATGGGTGGCTCTCTACCTTTTGGCACATTGATTGGGACGATTTATCCATTTGCTGGTTATATAGGGACTGTGCTGGTTTTAGCTATTGTACTGAAAACAGCTTACAACAAAGCAACGACAGGCCGTCTTTAATGAGCAGTTATTGTAAATAGTTGAATTAAGTAAAAGCCAGTAGTTACTAAGAACAAACTACTGGCTTTTTTGTTTTTATTTTCTAAAACGGGCTGGGCTAATTATCCTAGGGTTTACGCCTTCTTTTTTCAAGGTATCGCTTAGCGTTTTATTGAGGATTAGGCAAGCAGCTAGTTCAGATACGCCAGGAGCTGATTGTATGCCGTAACCGCCTTGACCTGCTAGCCAAAAAAAGCCTTTGGCTTGTGGCTCCTCGCCTATGACTAGATCCTTGTCAGGAGAAAATGTACGTAATCCAGCCCAGGTATGATTAGGACGGGGGATTGTTAGGGTAGTGTTTTCTTCAATATGATAAATACCGCTAGCTATGTCTAACTCCTCAGCAACCACATCATGAGGTATAGTTGGATCTGCATTAGCAGGAGAGCCTAAAAGCTGGCCGGCATCAGGTTTGACATAGTAGTTTTCCATTATTCCTACGACTAAAACCAAATCTTTGATGGCAAGATCAGCAGGAGGGTCAAATGTAAAGGCACTACGTCGATATGGCACAAAACCAATCGGATCAATGCCGCTACGTTCAGCGATAACGTCAGCCCAAGCGCCAGCTGCATTAACTAAGGTCTGGGCTTGTATAGCATCACCTTGGCTAGTTTGAATGTGCCACAGTCCATTAATTTTTTTAGCTGACTCTAATGAGGTGGATGGGCGAAGTTCTGCTCCGTGAGCGCGAGCGCCTCTTAAAAAACTCAAAAGTAGTGCGTTAACATCTATATCCTCTGCGTGCTCCTCATAGATTGCGCCTGCAACTCTTTCTGGTCTCATAATAGGGGCTAAGCTCATGACTTTATCCCTATCAATAAGCTGGACATTGTCGGGAGAGTTGTTGCGCATCTCATCGTACAGAGCATGCATCTGTTGAGTTTCATCTGGGGCTGCTACATAGATACAGCCACGTGGCGTTACAAGAGGGGTATCTGAAAAAGAATTTGTTATTGCGTTGTCAAAAAACTTTCGACTAGCTCGGGTTAGAGCACGAATTTGCTCGGTGCCATACGTCTCCATATACATGGCTGCGGAGCGACCAGTAGTGTGATAGGCAGGCTGTGATTCTTGCTCTAAAATTAAAACAGAACAGTGAGGCGCAATACGATAAGCTACAGAAATACCTGCCATACCACCACCGATAATAACTACGTCATATACTTTATTATTCATAGATAGAGCCACCTAAATTAATGATGTTTATATAACGTAAGTATAACGTAGCGGGATTGGGTTAATTTTGAAAGATTGTGACAACAGCTCCATAGCGCTTTACTTAAGCAACTATTGAACTCGCGGTATCTCCTTCCAACGCGTCGTATAAGCAGGGGATAGGTAGCGCCGCTGCATAGTCCATTGATTATCTTTACGGAGACCTTGGCTGGCAAAGCGTATGCAGTCTGGCTGCCGTAGATTTAGCTGATCAATGGTCTGCATTAAATAGAGATCACGCATATTTTGTATATTATCGTCAAAAAGCTGTGGCTGATAGATGTGTGCGCTATATAAGTCGTTCAGCATCACTCCAGCTTTGCTGTAGTGATAGCCGTTACGCCAGATCTCTTTGAGTAAGCGTAGAGCAGAAGCAGTAAGGGTACGGGTATCGTTTGTCGGTAGCTGTAAATGGCTCGATGCACTATTGTAGTAATAGCGCTCATCATGCTTGTAGCGATTAGTCTGTATAAAGAGACTTAGGTGTTTGCTTTGCAGATCTTGTTGTCTAAGCTTAGAAGCTGCTAGGGCTGTGTATTCACTAACGGCTTGCTCCATTTCGCTTAAGAGTTTGATGCTACGATGAAAGGTACGACTGCTTAGGATTTGTTTTTTAAGCTGTACATCCTCAAGCTCAAGACAAGGATCACCATTAAGCTCGCGGACTGTACGTTCTAAAACAACAGAAAATTGCTGACGAGCATGTTCAGGAGCTAGACGAGATAGATCCCAAGCTGTTTTAATACCCGAACTCTGTAGTGGTTCAGATAGACGTGTACCGATACCCCAGATATCCTCAATGGGTGTGATTTTTAGGAGCCTTTCACGTCGTTGTGGCTCTAATAAAACCACCACACCACCACTGGCTGGATACTTTTTAGAGGCATGATTAGCGAGCTTTGCGAGAGTTTTGCTAGGGGCAATGCCCACGCCTATTTGAATACCCACCCACTTGTCTATGCGCTCTCGAATCAGATGTCCGTAGCGTTGTAAGTCCTCAATGTTGCGTAGTTCTGAAATAGCAGAGAGTTCTAAAAAGGCCTCGTCGATAGAGTAGACCTCAATGTTGGGAGCCATTTGAGCGAGGATGGACATAACTCGTTGACTTATGTCGGCATATAGGGCGTAGTTTGAAGAAAAAAAAGAGATTTGATGCTGCTTGATTAAAGACTTTATCTTGAAAAAAGGGATAGCAATCGGGATGCCGATCTCTTTAGCTTCTTTAGAGCGTGCGACGACACAACCATCATTATTTGATAAAACAATGACAGGACGGCAACGTAAATCAGGGCGAAACAGCTTTTCACAACTAGCATAGAAGTTATTGCAGTCAACTAAAGCAAAAATCTTGTCTGCCGAGTTAGGTGAGGCTGTGGCGTAGGGGGTGTAAGACATAAGTAACTACTCCAAAAATTTCTAAAGCATTTTCGTCATTTAACATAATCGGTCGATAAGTCGCATTGCGAGGAAAGAGCCCAGGATGAGGGCGCAGACGTAGCTCTTTAACGGTAAGCTCGCCATATAACGAAGCAATGACAATATCGCCATGAGTTGCTGTCAGGGCGCGATTAACAACCAAAATATCACCACTGTGAATGCCAACCTCAATCATCGAGTCACCTTCACAGCGTACAAAGTAAGTTGCTGCGGGATGGGTGATGCAGAGCTCGTTAAGATCTAGGCTTTGTTCAATATAGTCTTGGGCAGGAGAGGGGAAGCCAGCTGGGACATGCTCTAAAAATAGCGGTAATGGCTTGGTTGTGGTGTCTAATTGTTCAGAACTTAGACTCTCTCCTAGTAAGCTAACTTTCATCAAAAATCACTTTTTAAAGAATAGGCATAAATAATAAATAGCTGTATAAATATACAGCATAAGTGTGTGTTATGGCAATCGGTTTTTAAAGGTTTTTAGAGAAGTTGATATCTTGTAAGTTTAAACTATATTAGCTATTGCTTTATTAATGACTATTCAGCTAACATGATTTTTGGGTTGGAAGTTTTTCTAACTTTTTGTTTTTAGCTGATATTTTGCAGTTCAATTATCAATCT
The DNA here is from genome assembly GCA_947632105.1 of uncultured Oligella sp. Classification (GTDB taxonomy): domain Bacteria; phylum Pseudomonadota; class Gammaproteobacteria; order Burkholderiales; family Burkholderiaceae_B; genus Oligella. Next base: position 37,408 of record CANROD010000012.1, read on the forward strand.
CTTAATCTACTGATATAGGAGTAGATCTCATGGCTATGATGAAAGCGGCAGTATTTGTTGAACCCGGACGTATTGAGTTAGTTGATAAGCCTATACCAGATGTAGGGCCTAATGATGCTTTGATGCGTATTACAACCACCACGATTTGTGGTACTGATGTTCATATTTTAAAGGGCGAATACCCTGTAAAAAAAGGCTTGACTGTTGGTCATGAGCCGGTAGGAGTTATTGAAAAGTTAGGCAGTAATGTTCGTGGCTATAAAGAAGGTCAGCGCGTGATTGCAGGTGCAATTTGTCCAAGCTTTACTTCTTATCCGTCTCAAGATGGCTTCCCTTCACAGGATGGCGCATGGATTAAGAATGATGATACATGCTCTTGTCACGGTTATAAGGCAACGGCCGGTTGGCGTTTTGGTAACTGGATTGATGGTACACAAGCGGAGTATGTTTTAGTGCCTGATGCTGAGGCCAACTTAGCGCCGGTTCCTGATAATTTGTCGGATGAGCAGGTATTAATGTGCCCAGATATTATGTCAACGGGTTTTGTTGGTGCAGAAAATGCCAATATTAAAATTGGTGATATAGTAGCGATTTTTGCGCAAGGTCCTATCGGGTTATGTGCCACCGCCGGTGCGCGTTTGCGTGGTGCTAGTCTAATTATTGCGATTGACGGTAATAACGAACGTTTAGAGGTTTCTAAAAAGATGGGTGCTCATGTGACGCTTAACTTTAGAGAGGTTGATATCGTTGATGAGATAATGAAGCTCACTAAGGGACGTGGGGTGGACTCCAGTATCGAGTGCTTGGGCCTGCAGTCTACTTGGGAGCAGTCGTTGCGAGTCTTAAAGCCAGGTGGTACTTTATCGAGCTTAGGTGTTTATGCCGAGGATGTGGTTATTCCACTTAATGCTTTCGCTGCCGGCTTGGGTGATCATACGATTAAGACTGCACTGTGCCCGGGTGGTAAGGAACGTATGCGTCGTCTTCTTAATGTGATTGAGTCGGGCGCTGTGGATTTAAAGTCTTTAGTGACTCATACTCGTCCATTAGATGATATCGTAGCGGCTTATGAAATGTTCATGAATCAAGAGGACGGTGTCCTGAAAATCGCTATTAAGCCTTAGTAATATTTAATGGTTTAACGCAACTTGTATAAAAAAGCCTACAGTGAGTAATTGCTGTAGGCTTTTAACGTGTTATTAATCAAATAAATAATTAGAATAAGCTTGGGTAGTCATTTTGTACTAGGTGACGGATACGTACTGCGTCTGCAAAGCGATTTAGTCGGTTGTCAGCATTTAACAAAACAACGGCCATTGGGCGTTTGTCTATTTCTGTGTACATCACTAGGTTTTGACCAGATTCACGGATATAGCCTGTTTTGGAAATACTGATATCCCATTCATTATTGCGAATTAAGCGATTCGTATTGCGATACTTTTCAGTACGGCCATTGCTAGTGACTACGTTATAGTCATCGCTTGTTGAGAAACGTTTGATAGTACTGTCTTTTTCAACGGCTTGGAGTAAGCGAACCAGATCCCTAGGTGTAGAGACATTCATTGGAGATAGACCAGTAGGTTCAACAAAACGACTGCGAGTCATGCCAAGCTGACGTGCTGTTGCGTTCATCTCATTGACAAAAGCTGGCATACCGCCTGGATAAGTGCGACCTAAAGCATGTGCCGCACGATTTTCAGATGACATTAAGGATAATAAAAGCATCTCGCGGCGAGTGAGGGTAGTGCCAACACTTAAGCGAGAACTGGAATTCTTAACGCGATCGATATCATCAGAGCTAATCGTGATTTTTTCATCTAGTGGTAAACCGGAGCGAGTAATCACTAGGGCTGATAAAAGTTTGCTAATAGAGGCAATAGGGCGAATGACATCGGCATTTTTTGAGTAAACTACTTGATTATCACTCAGACTCACGACTAACGCTATTTCTGAACTGAGGATTGCGCCACCATTATCCACTTGACCAATGATTGGCGTGGCGCTTTGCGCACTTGCTGTAGGGCTAGCGAAGCCGCAACAAAGTGCGAGCATAGCAGCACCAAGGTACTTAAAAGAGGTTTTTTGTAAAGTCAACATAATATATTTATTAAAGTATGTGTTGTGGTATAGATTGAGACTATTATACCTATTGATTTTTCAAATGTCTTTATTTATTAAAGGCTTAGAGCAGTATCTTAAGATGGTTTATAGGTTAAACTTAAACTTCTTAAGTACTTGATAACTAAGTGTAAAAGTATGGATTTTAGTTCCTGTTGTTTATAAGCTTAGTTGATTATATCCCTTATTTTACATACTGTTACAAACTAAAGTGTAAAAAAAGAAACTTGGAGTAAAATCTCAAAAAAGGCTAAAATATAGCAATCGTTATTTATTGAACTTCTTAATGAGCTTAGTATTAGTATGTTTTTTAAAGGCTTTTTGAGAAGCTTTCTTTAATATTCCTTTAATTATCCTTGTATTAGGTAAATCACGTGTCATCATATTTGATTGTCCCAGGTGCAATTGCACTGCCAGAATCGACCAAATCTCGTCTTAAAGAGCAGGTTAAATCCTTAGATTTAGCAATTGATAAAATTTTTACTCGTTTTGAGTACTATGTTTATAGCGAAGCGCCTCTGTCGCCAGAACAGCAAGACGCAGTGACGTTATTTTTAACGCGTGACATCAATGTCAAAGAAGTGCAGGTTGCCAAGCATGAGGTGGAATTGCGTATTTTGCCACGCTTAGGCACAATTTCTCCTTGGGCTTCTAAAGCCACTGATCTTGCCCATAACTGTGGTATAGAGGGCGTCAGTCGTATTGAGCGTGGTGTTTATATGACTGTTACTCCCGAAAAGAGTTTCTGGTCAGGCAGTGTGCTAAAAGACAAGCATTTGAAGGAGTTTATCAAGTTAATTCATGATCGAATGAGTGAAACTGTGGTGGTCGGTGATGACTTTGACCCATTGGCACTTTTTGTCGAATTAGAATCGAAGCCATTGCGTACAGTAGCTATTTTGGAAGAGGGCATTATAGCCTTGGAAAAGGCTAACATAGACTGGAATCTAGCTTTGTCTGAGGATGAGATCGAGTATCTAGTAGATGCCTTTGTTAAGCTACAACGTAACCCGACAGACGTCGAGTTAGTTATGTTTGCACAGGCGAATAGTGAGCATTGCCGTCATAAAATCTTCAATGCGACTTGGACTGTTGATGGTGAGTCTAAGGACAAGACATTATTCGGTATGGTACGTGATACGCATAAGCATAATCCTCGCGGTACGGTCGTTGCTTACGCTGATAATGCAGCAATTATGGAGGGGGCTGAGTCTACTCGCTTCTTTGCTACAAAGCGTGCAGATGGGCGTTTTATTTACCAAGGCAAAAAGCGCTTAACTCATACCTTGATGAAGGTTGAAACACATAATCACCCAACAGCAATTGCTCCTTTCTCAGGTGCATCTACTGGCGCCGGTGGTGAAATTCGTGATGAGGGAGCAACCGGACGCGGTGCTAACCCAAAGGCTGGTTTAACCGGTTACACTGTGACCAATCTGCAGTTAGGCGGCCTCAAGGAGTCGTGGGAGCAGGACTCTCACGGTAAGCCTAGTGGCGTTGCTTCTGCTTTAGACATCATGATTCAGGGTCCTCAAGGTGGTGCCGAATTTAATAATGAGTTTGGTCGTGCCAATATTTTAGGTTATTTACGTACCTATGAGCAAACTGTTGGTGGCCGCCGTTGGGGTTATCAAAAACCGATTATGATTGCGGGTGGTTTGGGTAGCATTGACGACGAACTTTGCTTTAAAAAAGAAATTCCTGCCGGCGCCTTATTAATTCAATTAGGTGGTCCGGGTATGCTGATAGGTATGGGAGGTGGTGCAGCATCCAGTATGTCTGCTGGCACTAATACCGACACTGAGACGTTGGACTTTGATTCAGTGCAGCGTGGTAATCCAGAGATTGAGCGTCGTGCTCAAGAGGTGATCAATTCATGCTGGCAAATGTTTGAAAATAATCCGATCGTGGCAATTCATGATGTTGGTGCGGGCGGTCTTTCCAATGCTTTCCCTGAATTGGTAAATGATGCAAATCGAGGTGCGATTTTTGATTTAGATCGCGTCCCGGTTGAAGACAAAGGCATGTCAGCAGCCGAAATCTGGAGTAACGAGTCCCAAGAGCGTTATGTATTGGCGATTGAGCCTGAAAGTTTAGCCTTATTTGATGCCATTGCACGTCGCGAGCGTTGTCCTTATGCTGTAATTGGTGTCACTACCGAAGAGCGTGTGTTACGTGTCGTTGAGGGTGAGGGCCTGCCAGGTGAAGAGGGAGCGACTAGTGAGCAGTCAGCCAAAGTAACGCGTCCCGTCGATGTGCCTATTGATGTTATTTTAGGCAAGACACCTAAAATGCATCGCAATGTTCAAAGTGAGTTGGTTGAGGTAGAGCCGGTTGATGTGGTTGGTCAGGACCTGAGAAAGTTAGGCCTTGCCGTTATGCGTCATCCAACAGTGGCCAGTAAGTCTTTCTTAATTACTGTTGGTGATCGTAACGTAGGTGGTTTAACTGCTAGGGACCAATTGGTTGGCCCATGGCAGATCCCAGTAGCAGATTGTGCTGTCACCTTAGCAGATTACGATAGTTTCCACGGTGAGGCAATGTCGATGGGTGAGCGTTCACCGCTAGCGATCGTTGATAGTGCGGCAGCTAGTCGTATGTCAATTGCGGAGTCAATTACTAATATTGTCGCTTCTGATATTAAGCATTTAGATGGTATTAAGCTATCTGCTAACTGGATGGCTGCTTGCGGTACGCCAGGGCAGGATGCAGCACTTTATAACGCAGTACAGGCCGCGAGTGATTTCTGTCAAGCATTAGATATTTCAATTCCAGTGGGCAAGGATTCTATGTCTATGCGCACTGCGTGGGTTGAAGAGGGACCAGATGGCACCGTAGATAAAGAGGTTACTGCGCCAGTGTCATTAATTGTGACTGCTTTCTCACAGGTTGAGGATGTGCGCAAAACACTTACGCCTCAGCTTGTGACTGATCAGGGCCCAACTTCTCTAATCTTGATTGATTTAGGTGAGGGTAAGCAGCGTTTAGGTGGTTCGGTATTGACTCATGCCCTTGGTCAATTTGGTGATCAAGTGCCTGATGTTGAGGATGTAGAAAAACTTCGTACTTTCTTCGCGGTTATTCGTAGTTTAGCCGATGAAGGTACTATTTTAGCTTATCACGATCGCTCTGATGGCGGTCTATTCGCTACTGTTTCTGAGATGGCTTTTGCCGGTCATACCGGTGTATCTATTAATGTAGATATGCTAACTTTTGATGGTGCTGTCCAGGATTGGGGTGATTACAAGATTCGTCCAGAGCAAGTTCAGGTTCAGCGAGACGAGAGCACCATCAAGGCGTTATTTAATGAAGAGCTTGGTGCTGTTATTCAGGTTCGTGCTGAGAGCCGTGACGCTGTTCTACAATTATTGCGTGAGGTCGGTTTATCTCTATGCAGTTACGCTATAGGTACTTTGAATGACAAGGACACAATTGAAGTGTTCCGCGATGGTGGTCTAGTTCTTGAGTATCCACGCGCTGAATTAGGTGCTGCTTGGAGTGAGGTGGGTTATCAAATAGCCAAATTACGCGAGAATCCAATCACCGCTAAGGCTGAGTTTGAGCATTGGAATGACTCTAAGGAAGTAGACCCAGGTCTTAATGCTAAGGTGGATTTTGACCCACAAGAGGATATTGCAGCTCCTTACTACAATAAGGGACGTCCTGCAGTTGCACTGATTCGTGAGCAAGGATTAAACAGTCAGGTCGAGATGGCTTGGGCTCTTAACAAAGTGGGCTTTTCTGTGTACGATGTACATATGACCGATATCTTAGAAGGTCGTATTGACTTGGACGATATGCAGGGTCTTGTGGCTTCCGGTGGTTTTAGCTACGGTGATGTACTGGGTCCTGGTATCGGTTGGGCAAAAACGATTCGTCATAACCCTAAGCTCTTAGAACAGTTCAGAGAGTTCTTTGCTCGTGATGATGTCTTTGCGCTTGGTGTTTCTAATGGTTGTCAGCTAATGGCAAGTCTTAGCGATATTATCCCTGGTGCTGAGAATTGGCCACAGTTCACCAAAAACAAGTCAGCACGCCATGAGGCGCGTTTATTGATGGTTGAGGTGAGTGATTCAAACTCTATCTTCTTTAAGGGGATGGTTGGAACTCAGGCACCAATCGTTATTTCACATGGTGCCGGTTTTGCTAACTTCTCCCTGCACGGTGATTTGGACAATGTTTCTTCAGCGTTGCGCTACGTAAGTAATAGTGGCGTGATTACTGAAGCCTATCCATTTAATCCGAGTGGAAGTATTAGTGGCATAGCTGCTGTCACCACAGAGGATGGTCGTTTTACTGCCATGATGCCGCACCCAGAGCGTGCTGTTCGTCGCGCTATGATGTCTTGGTCTCCAGAATCTTGGGGTGCTAAAGACTCCGGTGGTGATCAGACGCCATGGATGCGTATGTTCATGAATGCTAGAGTGTTCTGCAATTAGTTTTTAAAAAATAATCACTTTGAATAGTGGTTTTAGAAGTGAGGCCAAACGTCGGTATAATTTATTGACGTTTGGCTTTTTGCTAATTTTTATAGGTGGAAAGTAGTATAATCCTCTTTTGCGCCAGGAGAGATTCATGCGTTTACTTCAAAAAGCGTTGACCTTTGATGATGTATTATTGGTTCCAGCGTATTCAAATGTGTTACCACGCGACACGTCTTTAAAAACCCAACTTACTCGTAATATCAGCTTAAATATTCCTCTCGTTTCTGCGGCCATGGATACCGTAACAGAAGCGCGCCTTGCTATTGCTATGGCACAAGAGGGCGGTATTGGTATTATTCACAAAAACATGACTGCCGAAGAGCAAGCGATGGAAGTCGCTCGCGTTAAGCGCCACGAGTTTGGTATTGTTATTAATCCCTACACGTTGACGCCGAACAAAACTGTTCGTGATGCGATTGCTTTACAAAAAGAACATGGTATTTCAGGTTTGCCGGTTGTTGAGGGTCAGCAATTAGTTGGCATTGTTACTAACCGTGATATTCGATTTGAAGATCGTTTAGAGGCTAAGATTAGCGAGGTGATGACACCTAGGGATCGTTTAGTGACGATGCTTGAAGGTGGCACACTAGAAGAAGCTCAGACATTGATGCATAAGCATCGTCTTGAGCGTGTTTTAATTGTTAATGATGCCTTTGAGTTACGTGGTTTAGCCACTGTAAAGGATATCTACAAAAGCACTGAAAATCCAAACGCATGCAAGGATGAATTCGGTCAGTTACGCGTCGGTGCGGCAGTTGGTGTCGGCGAGGGAACTGAGGAGCGTATCGAGAAATTAGTAGCTGCTGGTGTTGATGTTATTATTATTGATACTGCGCATGGTCATTCACAAGGTGTATTAGACCGTGTCCGTTGGGCTAAAACAACTTATCCTGGTTTACAAGTGATAGGTGGTAATATCGCTACTGGCGAAGCAGCTCTAGCCTTAGTAGAGGCGGGTGCCGATGGGGTTAAGGTTGGTATTGGTCCAGGCTCTATTTGTACTACCCGTATTATTGCGGGTGTTGGTGTACCTCAAGTGACAGCTATTTCAAATGTAGCTAAAGCGCTAGATGGTACGGGGGTCCCTTTAATTGCTGACGGTGGTATTCGTTACTCAGGTGATGTGGCTAAAGCGATTTCAGCGGGTGCTTCTACTTGTATGATGGGTGGTATGTTTGCAGGTACTGAGGAAGCGCCAGGTGAAGTAATTTTATTCCAAGGTCGTAGCTACAAATCATACCGTGGTATGGGTAGCCTGGGAGCAATGGAAAAAGGTTCTGCCGATCGTTATTTCCAAGATGCTTCAAATAACACTGACAAGCTAGTTCCAGAGGGTATTGAGGGGCGAGTGCCTTACAAAGGTAGTGTATTAGCCATCATTTATCAGTTAATTGGTGGAGTTCGTGCTTCTATGGGCTATTGTGGTTGTGCATCTATCGAGGATATGCGTACTAAGTCGCAGTTTGTTGAAATTACTGCCTCAGGTGTACGTGAGTCGCACGTTCATGATGTTCAAATTGTTAAGGAAGCACCTAATTACCGTGCTGACTAATTCTGTTCTTTTAAAGTTGTAAATCATTATGCATGAAAAGATCCTAATTCTTGACTTCGGTTCACAAGTCACCCAAATGATTGCTCGTCGTGTCCGCGATGCTGGCGTGTTTAGTGAGGTTTATCCAGCAGATGTGGATGAGGCTTTTTTACGCGATCAAATACAACATAAGGGTGTCAAGGGAATCATTATCTCCGGTGGTGATGTAGATAGTAATATTGAAGCACCGGCTATGGAGCTGTCACCATTTGTGTTTTTAGCAGATGTTCCGGTATTAGGCATTGGCTATGGTATGCATACGATGGCTAAGCTGTTAGGCGGTGAGGTCGACATTACAGGCGATAAGGAGTTTGCTCAGGTCCATGTTGCGGTAAAGGGCAATAGCTCTTTATTTGCAACTTTATCTGATGGTAAGTCTGCCGAAGGTCATAACCAACTGGATGTGTGGATGAATCACGGTACCCAGGTTACTGAGTTGCCTGCCGGTTTTATGCGTATTGGCTTTTCTAAAAACTGCGACATCGCTGCTATGTCGGATGAGGTTCGTCGTTTTTACGGTGTTCAGTTTCATCCTGAGGTAACAAATACCAAGAAGGGCGAAGCTCTTTTAGGTCGCTTTGTGCTGGATATTTGTGATTGTGCAGGTGATTGGAATATGGCAGCGTATGCGGATGAGATGATTGAACGCATCCGTGAGGAAGTTGGCGATGATCGAGTAATTCTCGCTTTATCCGGTGGCGTTGATTCTTCTGTGGCTGCCGTACTGATTCACCGTGCCATTGGTTCTCAGTTAACTTGTGTATTTGTTGACCATGGTTTGCTACGTCTTTTTGAGGCTAAGCAGGTAATGGATGTGATGCATGAAAATCTGGGTTTAAATATCATTCACGTTAATGCTACCGAGCAGTTTATGGGGCATCTTGACGGTGTCGAGGATCCGGAGCAAAAGCGCAAGATTATTGGTCGTGAGTTTATTGAGATCTTCCAAGAGGAAGCGGCAAAGCTATCAAACGCTAAGTGGCTTGCTCAGGGTACGATTTATCCTGATGTGATCGAATCTGCTGCCAGCAAAAATGGTGTTGCGGTTAAATCACACCACAATGTGGGTGGTTTGCCTGATACCTTAAGCATGACGTTGCTGGAGCCTTTGCGTGACTTATTTAAAGATGAAGTGCGTAAATTAGGTGTGGCTCTTGGGCTACCTGAGAAAATGGTCTACCGTCATCCTTTCCCTGGTCCGGGTCTAGGTGTGCGAATCCTAGGTGCAGTTAATCAGGATTATGCCGATATTTTACGCCGTGCCGATGCGATTTTTATTGATGAATTGCGTAATGCTATTGATACTAAGACAGGTAAGAGTTGGTATGACTTAACTTCACAGGCCTTTGCGGTATTCTTACCGATTAAGTCTGTTGGTGTTAAAAATGGCGCTCGTGTTTATGAGTATGTTGTTTCGCTACGTGCAGTCCAAACCAATGATTTTATGAGTGCTAAATGGGCTCCATTACCTTATGACTTGCTAGCACATATATCCACTCGCATCATTAATGAGGTAGATGGTGTTAGTCGTGTAGTTTACGATATTTCAGGTAAACCACCTTCAACGATTGAGTGGGAATAATCCCGCGTCTGGAATAGTCCAGCAGTACATGGCATAAAAATCCGCTAAGCCCGCGTAATTGCGGGCTTTTTTGTTTTTAAGTGTGGTAGGGTCTGGCACCGTTTGGCAGCCTCAAGCACGATTTATTTGTGGTATAAAACTTGGTATTATGGATCGGTAATGCCATGATTAAAGCAAATACCATGTAAGGTTTATTTTATTGATCATGGTATTGGAAAATCATAGTGTATTGTTTTTTATACTCTTTTTCTGATTTTTGACGTGATTTTTAGTCATGGTATCAGAATGGATATGGAGCCGCACCTAATGCTAACCGATACCAAGCTAAGAAATCTAAAACCACAAGAAAAACTCTACAAAGTTAACGATAGGGATGGGCTGTATGCTGCCGTCACGCCTGCGGGTACCATTTCGTTTCGCTACAACTACAGCATTCATGGCAGGCAAGAAACCATCACCTTTGGTCGCTACGGTCGAGGCGGCATCACATTGGCCGAGGCGCGTGAGCAAGTAGCTGAAGCCAAAAAGATGATCGCCGCCGGTAAATCCCCAGCCAAAGAGAAAGCCCGTGCTAAAGCTAGGGTCAAAGATGCTGATACCTTCGATGCGTGGGCACAAAAGTGGTTGCGCGGCTATCAAATGGCCGACTCCACACGGGATATGCGCCGCTCTGTCTATGAGCGCGAGCTGCT